>DATEBC010000457.1:0-4529 GCA_035288065.1 Sedimentisphaerales bacterium
GCTCGTCCTCAATATCCTTGCCCGCGGTGACCTTTGCAAAGCGGGAGACGATCCAGCCGAGCCTTGCAGCCGAGTCAAGTGTGCGCCACGTCGGATAGTCGGGCCCGCTCATTACCGTCGGCTTGGGATTGGCGTCAACCCAGTCGTAGAAAATGTCACGAAAGAAATCCGACCACTTCGTATCGCCCGTATGGTAATAGGCATCGACCGGAACCCCGAGAGGAGACCCACGATTGAGAAAATTCTTATGCTCGTACCAGTCCGTAGTCTTCATATATGCCCAGTCGATGGGGACGGTATCGGTCCGCGCCAAACCCGCGAAATTTAATGACCCTTCGAGGAAACTCTGTGCGCCGCTAAGATCGTAGCTGCTCGAAGGCGGGCCCTGCAGCTTTTTTACGGATGCGAAGTAAGCCCGCAATTCGCGGCAAGCCTTCGGCCAATCCCCTGCCTCAGCCGCTTTGTGGAAATTCTCCAACCCCGCAAGATTCGGCTGGATTCTTCCATGCAGCAGCTTAGTGACTTCGACAAGCCCGGGATGCTCGTATCCCTTGTACAGCCGAAGGCTGTGCACAATACACCCCTTGTCCGCCCGCCGCAAGGCGTCCCTTACGGGACTTCCGAAATCGAACTTCACATAACGCGCGCTTGCCAACGGAAATCGAAGAGTCTGAAAGAAACCGGGGTCTTGTATTTCACAAACGCTTTCATACGGTCCACTGTGACCGACGCGAGAAACAGCAATCGTGATTCGTTTGGGTTGCCCGCCCGTGCCGATCTCGACCCTGTCAAACTCGCGCTGCACGCCCAGATCGACCGTGAGAAACCGCTCCTGCTCGACATCGGCAAACCGCACTCGCCCCCGGCTGATAGGCCCGTCGCTGAGAATCGCATTGGGATCAGCGTCGCCTCCCAGCTTGGCCTGCGTCGTTATCCTTGCTCCCAATTTCGCGGAGAGGTAATTCCGAGGATAGCACATCGCAGACTCCGCGCCCGGCAGCGCTACTGCGAGAAACGAAGCAAGATAAATGACGAGGCTTCTCATAACGGCATCTCCCAAAGCTCTTCGCTCATTCCCGACCGGCCGTTATCGCAACGGGCAATCCCTTGCCGGGCGCGATGAGCATATTCTCGGCTGTGTAGTTCAGCTCGATTTGCTTGGCGCCCTTGGGGAATTTCAGCCTAACCGTAACCGAGCCGACCGCCGGAAGGAGCAATTCATCGGGACCAGCATCTCCGGCTCGCGTCAGCCGAATATTCAGATCGCAGTTGTTGCACAGTTCTATCTCAGCCCAGCGCCATCTTTTTCGCTCGATCCTGCCGACCTTGACCGACGCCTTAAACATCGCATCGAGGAAATCCTCTTTGCCGATAAGCTGGTCCTTATACCAGACCGCGGTCCTGCCCTTGACCAGCGCTTCCTTGACGGCCTCGACCGTCTTTTCTTTCGTAAAGACCAGCGTCATCGTCCTGTGATTTTCCGGCGTGGTCTCGGTTATCAGCGACGGCGCGTGTATGTCCGAGTTGCCCATCATCGTCAAATTCTTTCCCAGACACCATTCGTGTCCCTCGGGATAGTAGTCCTCTCCATTGGCAACCTCGATGCCGTGCAGCCACTTGTTCTCATACAGCTTTGTATGAATCTCGAACCAGCCCTTCTTTTCAGGTATCCATCCGGGGTGATTCCAAAACACGAAGGCATTCTGCTTGTTGGCCGCCCCGATGCAGTCGAGGATCTCATTTGTATCGAGCGGCCCGATGTCGTCGAGAAAAGCCGCGTTAAAGTGGCCGGGCGGCGTGTCGCGCGTTATCTCCGCCGCCTTGATGAGCAGAATGCCTTCCTTCTGGGCAGAGTCCTTGACAATTTCAAAGGGGCGATTGTGATTCGTCGGGACATCCTCTTTGTGGGGCTGATATTCGATGTGGTCGCTTATGGCGATGACATCCAGTCCCTCGCGCACCGCTTCATCTACTCGAACCGTCGGCCAAACCGCACCATCCGAAAAGACCGTGTGCATGTGTAAGTCGCACTTGAGCGTCTTATAGCCGAGGATATCCGGAAAGTTGATCTTCGCCTCAGCCGCACACCAGCCAACCGAAGATGCCAACAAACATACGATAACTGCAAACAACACAACCCTGAGCTTCTTCATCTGGACGACCTCATTTCTTTTCTGAACAATAATATGTCTCTCACCCCTGCGACCTGGTTGCAGGGCCGAGCATAAGAACCATCTCAGATTATCATCATTCCGTCCCGGCCGCAAGCGCTTAGCCCCGCCCGGCGATGCGGGCCGAATGACCAACGCCGAGCAAAAATTGTTGCCATCGGCTGCGCAAGCTGTTTGAATAAGGGCATGTAGAACTCGATAAGGAGCAGTCTCCATGAAAATCGTGAAAATCCTCATATCATTTCTTATTAGTCTCTTTGTGGCCTTTGCTCTCGTTCAGGCCGGCGAGTCCGCCGGCGGCGGACCCGACGCTCTCAACCCCGCCGACTGTCTGTGGCAAATCGGCACGCCCGACAACGACACGAGTGAATTTGCGCTTGGCCCGCAAGGCTATAGAGAATACGCCGAGGACGGATTGTTTATTGTCGGTCAATCCGACCCAAATAAAGACTGGCCCTACGTCCACCCGGGGCCGGACGACGCCTGGGCCGGCGGCTCCGGCCACACCTTCACAATCGTTTTCGTCACTAAGCGAACCGCCGCCTACGGAAACTGCCGACTGATATTCGACCTGGTCGATACTCATTCAAAAAACCCGC
Source organism: Sedimentisphaerales bacterium (assembly GCA_035288065.1). Classification (GTDB taxonomy): domain Bacteria; phylum Planctomycetota; class Phycisphaerae; order Sedimentisphaerales; family Anaerobacaceae; genus JAFGCD01. The sequence continues at coordinate 2,771 of DATEBC010000457.1, forward strand.
CCAATCTTAGAATCAAGCTGAACGATTACTCCACCGGCTGCCGCCCGTCCACTGGGGCCTCGGACGCCTCAATCCTCGGCGATCCCAAAGCAGGCAGGGAGCATCGCTTTACAATCGAATTCCCCGCCAAAGAGCTAAGGGCCGGCGTCAACGAAATCACTATCACCACCCTTAACGGAAGCTGGATACTCTATGACTCCCTTGCCTTCCAGGCCCCGCCCATCGTAAAGCTCGGCCGCCCGCAAGGCACGCTCATGCGCGAATGCCGAATCGACCCATGGCTGGCCAAGACCGAAGGCGGGCTCTGTCAACTCATGTGGGTCGATCTAATCCACATCGGCGAGCCGGCCGACTTGACGCTCCACGCCACCGGGGTCGAACCGATGAAAATTCGGTTGCCGCCGGGCAGTCAAACCATCGAGCTGCCCCTGCCGCCCGTCAAGACCAGGACAACCGTCACCGTCAAAATAAAGAATCGCGGCAGAACCATCGCCGTCCGGCAGGCACAGCAGGGCCAGGCAACGCTCCGCGAGCCTGCCGACTGGGTCGATCCGATGCTGGGGACATCGCAGTCGAGATGGATGCTCTATCCCGGCCCTTCGATGCCCTTCGGAATGGTCAAGCTCAGCCCCGACAACCAGCCTCAGCAGTGGAAAGCCGGATACGAATACATCATCAACAACATTGCGGGATTCAGCCATCTGCACTCCTGGACAATGGGCGGCCTGCTCACGATGCCGACCACCGGCGAGCTGAAAATCACCCCCGGCCCCGAAGACGACCCCGACAAGGGCTATCGCTCCAGATTCAGCCACGAAAACGAATTCGCATCGCCCGGCTACTACGCCGTCACCCTCGACGACTACAATATCCGCGCCGAGCTGACGACGACCACAAGGGCGGGCTTCCAGCGATATACCTTTCCAAAAGCCAGGGACGCCCGCATCCTCTTCGACCTCGAAACGCCCACCGAAGACGGCTACTCCGTCCTCGACGCAAAAATCACCAGGGTCAGTGATACCGAAATCGAAGGCTGCTCCAAGCAGCAATCCGGGCAATACGCTTCATTTCAGCAGTTCACGCTGCACTTCGTCGCCAGGGTGAGCAAGCCGTTCGATTCCCTCGGCGGATGGGTCGAAGACCAGATCAAAGAAAACGTAACCACCATATCCGGCAAAGGCGACGTCGGCGCCTTTCTCAAATTCTCCACGGAACAAGGCGAGGTCATAAAGCTCAAGACCGGAATATCCCTCGTAAGCATCGAGCAGGCCCGGCTGAACCTCGAGGCCGAGACCGCGCAGTTCGGATGGGACTTCTACGCCGCGAGAGTCAACGCACGCAGAGTCTGGAACGAATTGCTCGGCAAAATCGAAATCGAAGGCGGCTCACGCGAGCAGAAGACCAAGTTCTACACAAACCTCTACCGCTCATACTGCGCCGGCACAATCCTCAGCGACGTCAACGGCAAATACGTCGATATGTACGAACTCGTGCTACGTAGCGAACTTCGCAGAGTAGCAAAGGTCAGGCAGCTAAAAGACCCCGATTCGCCGGTCTATGGCTGCGACGCCTTCGGGAGCACGTTCTGGAATCTAAACCAGCTCTGGACGCTCGTCACGCCCGACATCGCAAACAAATGGGTCCTCTCGCTGCTCGAAATCTACGACCGAGGCGGCTGGCTGCGGAAAGGGCCGGCGGGCATCGAGTACTCCGGTATTATGGCGGCCTCGCACGAGATTGCCCTGATCGTCGGCGCCTA
>DATEBC010000458.1:0-6661 GCA_035288065.1 Sedimentisphaerales bacterium
CGAAGGCGGGCACGACGGGATACTGACCAGGCTCCTGACCGTAAATCGTAAAGTGGCTGTCCGCGCCCCGTATATGGCACGTTCCGTCCGCCACTTCCAACACCAAAACATCATCTACGCTCTCGCGGACAATGGCGGAGAGCTTGTCCGCCGAGACAATCGCCTCGCCCGGCTCATCGACCTGCACTTCCGACGCCGTGTAGCTAATCCCGACCTCCAAATCAGTCGCGCAAATCCGGGCATCTTTCTCCCCGGCTGTGATTTGAACGCACCGCAAGACCGGCTTGGGAGTCCGGCTCGGCACTACCGACGTCAGCAAACCCAACGCCTCTGCCAATGCTGCTCTATTGAAATTCACCTTCATAATAATCTACCCCTGAGAAACAACGCAAGAAACACTAATAGCTCACCACTTTCACCTTCAAAAAACAACGCCGTAGTATATCCTCCGCCCGCCGCCTCCACAACCTTATTTTTCCAAAAAAAAAACCGCCCCTTCCGCCGCCGATGCACGAAGGCAGAAACCTCGTTTTGATCATTGCGTCATTTGAATCTTGAATTTGCTTTGGATTCAGCTACGCCTATCCCTCCGCAGCGCATCCCCCCACCGTGCGGGAAGTCTCTTAACACCGAACGCTTCGGATCACGCCTCCTCAACCGGCGCCGTGGGTCGAGAATCGCATGCATCCGGTTGTTCGGCCGCTCCATCGCTATCAATTCGGGAAGCGACAGTCGTCTTCGGATTCGGAGGGATAAAACGCCGTTTCGGATAGCCCATCCAATAGTCAGCATACTCACTACTGGCCCCCACATTGAAGACCATGACTGAGTTTGGCTCCCCGAGGAAATCGAACGGGGCGATTATATATGGGATACCGAACTTCTTTTGCACGCCGGGAACCATCGGCGGCGGATTCCATAACGAAACCAGCGTGCCACGGTAATCAGCGAACGTGTCGCACACGTTTCCACAACTATCAGATTCGCTCTTTCTTCCCCAGAAGAGTTTTGGGACCAGTCGTTTTGAATCAGCCACATCGATTACTTGCTGCAGACGTAAAGCACACCCGATCATCCTATCTGCTGTCGGAAAGCCTTCCTCATCACGTTTGTGATCAATTCCATTTCTGATGCCGGGAAGGTCCGCTTGAGCCAACTGAATATAGATCTTCTCTAAAAGATCAGAGTAAGTTGCCATTACACCAGGTTCGACATCCGCCCATAGTTGAGTGTGTTTAAAGGGGAACACAAGCACGGCATCTTTGGCGTAGTGTGGGACGTCCTGCTCGCCACGAACATAAGGTTTTCTGTCAGCGGTCTTCCTCTCGGTTACCCACTGTCGGTAGGCTTCCAGATATACCAGTAGCGTGCCAAGGGTGTTCGCCCCTTCAACAGACCATGCCCATTCCGTCTCGCCTGACTGAATGCTCTTTCCGAGGTTCTTAACCACAGCAGTATGCGCTTCACATCTCATGAACCTAAAGTGGGTGCCAATGAAATGGTCTGAACAGAGCAACCAGACATTATAACAGATCAGGTCTTCAAGGAAACTCTCGACGGAGACAAAGAGGTTGACGCCGACGGATCGGACTCGTGCTCGATCTTTTTCGTTCAGGTCCGGCCCAAGTTCCAGCACGCACGTATGGAACTCCTGCAGCCTGTTCCTGAGAAGTTGGTATGACTCCTCATAACGGGGCACCGCAAACCCGAGCTTCCACAACATGCGTCTGACAGTCTCTCCCTCTTCTTCTCCCGGGACTATCTGGAGCAGTAGTCTCTCGGCGACGGCAGACGTGACTGCCTTGGACGGTAGGATTAGGTCCCTCACGGCCTGCTCAGGGCCATAAACTCTGATAAAGTCAACAACAGAGTGATGAGGCGTCGTTCCTTCGTGGCGGCGAAGTCTCCACCCTAAGTCATCAGTCATACTCATGGATTCGAAGGTGGACCATATTGCGGCTGCGAGTTCAATCACTGGAGCGTGCCTTGTGCACGATATGCCAAGGGACGAGAGACAAGACCCTTTATACGGCATAGAGGGCTTATAAACGTAAGTCTTTGTCTGGCGCACTTCGGCTGGTGGGATTTTAATCTCCTTGGACGCGATCAGCAGGTCGATATGGCGCACAATGTCCCGGTCTGGCACCACAAGCAGAAGCTGGTGTTGTTCCTCCGGGGAAAGCCCAGCGGTCATTAAAATGGGATCCCCGATCGACCTCCCCGCGTCGGTGAGGCACTTGGTGAGGACAGAGTTGTGGGAAGAACGGAAGAAGCTGAGGAGTAGACTGGTGCGCTCTTTACCAACAATGCAATCACCTATGATGGCCGGCAGATCAAGGAAAGGTCTGCTATAGACCCACGTCCGCCAGATATGTTCGATAGCGGTGTCCCATTCAGATGCCGGTCCGAAACTGTCTGACAGAGAACGAATCACTTGTTGTAGTGGGGATCGGAATGGACGAAGCTTGACGGGGTGCCCTGCCTGACAACCGGGATCAGAGCAATGCCAGAGAAGGATGCGCCGAGTTGGTGGCAGAAGTCGGCGTTCGGTGCTTCTAATAAGACCCAGAGGGCCTGACAGCAGCGTGCCGATCTGGAAAACACCTTGAGGCGTATGGTCCAGAAGTTGCAGGGCTTCGCCGGGATCGAGATCGTCTGTCTTGTTGGACATGAGTTCTGCATTGAACTTCGAGTAGAGCTGTTTCCCGAAAACATAGGCCCACCTTGCGGATTTGTCCCTGTGCATACGGTTCAACAGGGCCAGAATGGCATCCACATTTGACGTATTGTGATCAACTAATAGATCTTTGTGGTAAAAAGCTTGGAAGAAGACAAACGGGGCTGTTACATCATCTATTGGGAGTCCGGCATCACGCACCTGTTTGAGGCAGCGTTTTCCTTCTTCGGTCAAGACAACATGGTCGGTCCACTCCCTCGCCAATTGGACATTCTTGGGGAGGAACGCTGTGAGGGCGAAGACGGAAAGGCCGTAGAGGTCGACCAAGCCATCAGGATTGGGCATCGATTTGATTCTCTCGTCGAGTTCTCCAGATGACAACCACTGTGCCATGCTTTCCTCCTTAGCGTGATCCGCATAAAACGCGCAGCCTTTATTACGTATCCGTATAACACGCCATTTGATTACTTGCGAAAGGCGTATTTACTCCCTTGTATTCAATTGCCTGCTGGTTGTCAATAACAGAATAAAGCAGAGTCAGCAAGGCGTGGTCGGCCGGGCTATTCATAAGCTGCTGCCAGTCGGCGACTGTGGCGATCTCGAAGGGGCTGTTGGGTTCTCCCATCCCGCCGGAGTAGCCGGCTTGAGAATTCGCCGTGAAAGTGAATAGAAGAACCAGCGCCGCATAGACCGTAAACCGAGCCTTACCCATCATTTAACCTCCTAAAAATCGACTGCGATTTCCCAAACATCGGCCCTGGGGACAATTACGTCCCCTTTTCTACGCCGCCGAACTGAATAATAGCTTACCAAATCCGCCCACAAAAATCAACCATTTTTCCCATCAAAAAATCCCCAGCCCCGCTCTCTATTCAATAATCCGTGTCAATCTCGTGTTAATCCGTGTCTAAAAACATTTCGTGATAATTCGTGCAAATTCGTGGTTAATCCCCTATGATATGCCCCTATGATGGATAGGCAAGCCAAGTACGCAAGATCAGCCGACGCATTTGCACAGGCCTGCAAGTACCTGCCCGGCGGCGTGGATTCGCCCGTGCGGGCGTTCGGCGGCGTAGATATGGGGCCGGTTTTCATTGAATCGGCCAAAGGCTCCAAAGTCTATGATATCGACGGCAACGAGTATATCGACTACGTCTGCTCCTGGGGCCCCATGATCCTCGGCCACGCCCCCAAACCTGTACTCGAAGCCATTCTCAAAGCCGCCAAGAAGGGCAGCTCTTTCGGCGCCCCGACGCTCGCTGAGACCGAACTGGCCGAGAAAGTAATCACCGCTTACGACGGCATCGAGAAGGTCCGCTTTGTAAGCAGCGGCACGGAGGCGGTGATGACGGCAATCCGCCTTGCCCGCGGATACACCAAGAAGGACCTCATCATCAAAATGGCTGGCTGCTACCACGGCCATAGCGACTCGCTCTTAGTCGCCGCCGGGTCAGGACTGGCTGAAACCGCCATCGCCTCCAGCGCCGGAGTGCCCGATGCAGTCGCAAACCTCACAATCGTGCTGCCGTATAACGACATCGAAGCCGTAAGAGCCGCCTTTAATAAACACGGAGACAATATCGCCGCCGTTCTTATCGAGCCGGTCGCCGCGAATATGGGTGTCGTCCCGCCGGCAGAAGGCTATCTAAAGACCCTCCGCGACCTGTGCAACGGCCACGATACGCTGCTAATATTCGACGAGGTAATAACCGGCTTCCGCCTCGCCGCCGGCGGCGCCCAGGAGCTTTACGGAGTAAACAGCGATCTAACCTGCTTAGGCAAGATTATAGGCGGGGGCCTGCCCGCCGCCGCCGTCGGCGGACGTGCAGATATTATGGATATGCTCGCCCCCTTAGGCCCGGTCTATCAGGCAGGGACACTCAGCGGCAACCCAATCGCAACGGCCGCCGCCAACGCTACCCTCGACATTCTCACAAAGGGCGATTGCTACGAGAAGCTCGAAGCCTCATCGGCAAAATTGGAGGCCGGCCTTGCCGACGCCGCAAAGAGCGCCGGCGTCGATATTACAATCAACCGCGTCGGCTCGATTATGAGCTGCTTCTTCACCGACAAACCCGTCCGAAACTTCGCCGACGTCCAGGCAACCGATATTGGAACATTCAAGAAATACTTCGCCGCAATGCTCAACCAGGGAATCTACCTCGCCCCAAGCGCCTACGAGGCGATGTTCGTCTCACTCGCGCACAGTGGCCAGGATATCGAAAAGACCATCGAAGCGGCTGGAAACGCCTTCGCACAAATCTGCCCTAATCTTCCAATGAACCCAGCCCTATTCCAACGGAACGATAAATGAAGAAGTGCCTCCATACTATTATTGCGTTTCGCAAGTTTCGCGGCGATACCGTCATTTCGACCGAGCAAAGCGAGCGGAGAAATCTATTCCACCATCAGGTGGCCCCTTATGAGGCCATTTCCCTTATAGTCGTCCCATTTATGAAACGCGGTATAATTTTGCTGGTTGTAATCTGTGCCAACTTTACCTACGCCCGGAGCGCGGCAAAGCATACGCCTGAGCAATTGCGCAATATCATCGGCGTCACCCACGTCAACGGGCAATATCACTTAACGGAAAACGATTTCCTCAACGAAGGGGCCGACCAGATTCTCTCGCTCGGCTCGCAGGTCATCAAGGTCTGGTTTGATACGCCCTCCGACTCTTACCGTTTCAACTCCGAATGGCCCAGGGTTGGATCTATGGTCGAGATAGCCCAATCGCCGCATTTCCGCAGCCTCTTCGACAAGCCGTTCACGACGTATATTCTGATGTGCTTTTCGATGGGGCGAGCCGCCGGCTATTTTAGAGACGGCCTGACCGACGAGCAGAGAGCGGACGAACAAAGGCAATTCTATGACTTGGCCAAACATCTCCTCACAACGTACAAAGGCGCCGGCAAGACGTTCATCCTCCAGCACTGGGAAGGCGACTGGCTCATCCGCGGCAACTTCAACAAAGACGTTGATCCTGAGCCGAAAGCAATTCAAGGGATGATAGACTGGCTCAATGCCCGCCAGGCCGGCATCAATCAGGCAAGGAAAGAATTCGGCCGGATTGGTCCCGCAAGTCCCGTGAGTCCCGTAAGGGACACCTTGCGGTGGGACGCCTTGCGGCGGGATGGCAGGGCTCACGTCCGCGTCTATCACGCCGCCGAGGTCAATCTCGTCGTCGCCTCAATGGAGCAAAACAGGCCCGGCTTAGTCAACGCCGTCCTGCCCCACACAAAATTGGACCTCGTTTCATACTCGGCCTGGGATTCCGCCACCGCACATTTCGAGGACCCGAATATCCTGCGCCGGGCGCTCGATTTCATCGCCGAGAACGCCCCCGACAGCCCCGACTTCGGCGATAAGAACGTCTATATCGGCGAGTTTGGGATGCCGGAAAACGAATTCGGCGTCGAGAAGATTCGAAAGGCCATCCCCGCCGCCGTTAGTACCGCTCTCGACTGGGGCTGCCCGTACATCGTCTATTGGCAGGTCTATTGCAACGAGCTGCGGCCCGGCAAAGGCCCCGCCCCCGTCAAGAACAACGATGACGTCCGCGGCTTCTGGCTGATAAGGCCGGACGGCTCAAAGACCTGGCTCTGGGACTATTTCCACTCGCTGCTCAATCTTCCGGCAACGGCCTGCCTTTAGTCTCCCGCGCCCAGAGCAGGGCCGCGATGCCGAAAAAGTAGATGCCTGTGATGATGATTGAGCCTACGCGGAAGGGTTCGGCGACCCCGTGACCCTTGAGCACTTCAACCAGGTAGGCGGTCCCGAAAAGGGCGGCGGCGCTGACGATGCGACCGACGTTGTAGCAGAAGCCTACGCCTGAGCTGCGCAGACGCGTCGGATAAAGCTCAGGGAAGTAAATCGCGTAACCCCCGAAAACCGAAAGCGTAAAGAAACCGAGTATCGGCGGCATCCAGAATACGTGGCTCGGCTGCCGCAGGAATTGGAATATGAGGGCGGTGAAGATGAACG
>DATEBC010000459.1:0-7281 GCA_035288065.1 Sedimentisphaerales bacterium
CGCCGCGGCCACAATCGCCGCGATGATAAGCCCCTTCAGTGCGATCGGGACTTGGGTGGCGATAAAGTGCGGAAAGACTTCATCGCCTTTGGTCACCCCCGCATTGGCAAGCTCGTCGCTTCCGGAATAGAGGGCAAATAGCGCCGTGCCGATGTAAAGAAAAAGAATTGTAAGCGGGATGTATATCAGCATTGCAATCCAGATCGAGCGCTTGGCCTGGCGCTCGTCCGGGACGCAACAATATTTTTGCACGAAGTTCTGGTCGGCTAAAAGATTTCGCAGGTTCTCGGTCACGCCGAAGATGATCATCACCCAAATCGTCCGGTCCGAGAGCGCCGACTGCGAGCTGAGCGAGAGCTTCCAACTGCCGAAGCTGAATTTGCCCTGCTCGACGGCGGCATTGATCAAAGGCTCCGGGCCGGAGAGTACCCGGTACGACAAGAAGGCCACGCAGAACAGGACGCCGGCGATCATAATCGCCGACTGCACAACGTCCGTCCATATCACCGCCTCCATTCCGCCGAGCAGCGTATAAAGGATTGTCACAAGCCCGATGATTACAATTAGAGCGACGATGTTGCAGCTTACGAACGTGCTCAGCAGCAGGCTGACGAGATACAAAATCACCGCGACCCGCCCGACCATATAGAGCAAAAATGACAGCGCCGCATAGACTCGTCCCCATGGACCGAGCCTCTCCTCCAAGAATGAATACACGCTTATCAGCCGTCTCTTGCGATAGTACGGCACGGCGAACCTGCACGCCAGGTACGCCACCGGGATGATGCAAAGGGAGAAAATAATCGGATGCCAGTTGCTGTCGAAGGCCTTTCCCGGCGTCGCTATGTACGAGATGCTGCTGGTATAGGTGCTCATCACCGCCAGCCCCGCGGCCCAGGCTGGAATCGAGTGGTCCGCGACCATGAACTGCTCGGCCGTTCGAGACTTCCGGGCGTAATATACGCCCATGCCAATCATGACGCATCCATACAGGATCAGGATGGCGATGTCGATAGTATCAAGGCTTCCTTGCATAATAGATCGGCGTCCTGCCGCGACGTGCGGCCGAGGCTACGTCGGCGGCACGGCGGGATGGAAAAATCAAGTTTCTATCTGCCCGGTACGATAACTGATTCGGCCTCATCATTCAACTATTAAGCGCCTTCATGTCCCAGGCCGTGCAATTGCCGCATCGCCATTGTATAATCCGTGCAATGAGCGTGGAAAGCGACATAAAGCAGCAAGCTTTGGAATTAGGCTTCGACTCGGTCGGCATCACCGACGCGGCGCCGATTGATGCAGACCACGTCGAACGTCTCCGTGCATGGCTCGATGCGGGATTTGCCGGGCAGATGCAGTATATGCGCCGCAACTTTGAGAAAAGGATCGACCCATCGCAGCTTCTGCAAGGCGCTCGATCTGTTATCGTCGTCGCCCTCAATTACAAGCCGCCGAAATATGTAGGGTGCGATACTTCGCACCTCTCGAACTACGCGGCGGGGCCGAGCGGACGAGTTGCCCGCTATGCCCTATATGAGGATTATCATCCGTTTATGAAGAAACGAATGGGAAAGCTGGCCGAGTTCATCAGGTCCGCGGCGGGCAAGGATATGCGGTTCAAAATCTGCGTGGACTCGGCGCCGTTAGCGGAGAGGGCCTTGTCCGTGCGAGCGGGCCTGGGCTTTATCGGAAAAAACCATACGCTAATCAGTCCCGCGCTTGGGCCGGAGGTTTTCCTTGGCGAGATTGTGACAACCGTAGAGTTGAAACCGGACAAGCCGGTACCCGGTCAATGCTCCCAGTGCAGCAAGTGCCTCGATGCCTGTCCAACCGGCGCTTTGCGCAGCGACGGGCGATTCGATGCGAGCAGGTGCATCAGCTACCTGACGATAGAGCACAAGGGACAAATCAATTCGGAGCAGGCAGCCTGTATCGGGGATCGGCTGTTCGGCTGCGATGAGTGCGTGAACGTCTGTCCGCATCGAGAAAATGCGCCCGCCGCCAACAGCCGGATCAAGTTCTATCCCGAACGAGCCGAGCTGGACCTCGACCACATTCTCGGCTTGAGCGTCGAGGCCTTCGAGCGTGAATTCGCCGATTCGGCCATCAGACGCCTGGGGCTGGAGCGACTTAAACGAAATGCGCAAATCTGCGCCGCCAATCCGGGAAATCCCAGCGTTCGATCTCAGTGATAAAGCTGCTTACGGGGATTCGTGTTGCCGGAGGGATTTTAGCCTGTCTTTTGCAAAGAGATACTTGTCTTCGCCGAGCCGGCTGACAACATCCTCTCGCTCCGGATAAATGGTTCGGAACTGATCGCGATAGCTGTCTTCGATATCGACGGCCTTGCTGTAATGCTCGATTGCTGTTTGCGTCCGGCCTTGCCCCTCCGCAATCCTTGCCAGCTCCACTCGCAGTCCTGCATTGCCCGGGTAGCGTTTGACGGCCTCGGATGCGGCGTCGAACGCCTTGTCCAGCCAGGAGGCGCCGCCGCTTGGCGTGTCGGTCTCGGCCAGCATGATATACACGGTGGTGAGCCGCTCGAAGTTTTTGAATTCGACGGAGTTTCGGCTGATTGCCGCCTTGAGCGACTTTTCGGCCATCAGGAGCAGTTCCGGATTCTGTTTTTGGCTCAGCTCATAACTGCGGATGTGCAGCCGGGCGTCGAGGGCGAGGGCCGCCGGGTTTAATGGGTCGTCATTAGCCGCCGAATCGAGCAGGTCGTGAACCAGGTCGAATCGTCCCAACAATGCGGCTAAGTCCGCCTGATGAATCTTGCCCGTGCTCCTGACAACGGGGATGAGGGCGTAATTGATGTAGCCGAATATCGCTGCAAACCCGACTGCGACCGATCCGCAGCGGGCGGAGCGGATAATCGGTTTGCTCCTGAGACGAACCGTGCGGCAATCTGCGTTCTCGTTGTCCCTAAGGGACGTGGCGATCAGGCAGGCCAGCATAGTCCAAAACGTGGTGAATACGCCCGGCTCGAAGATCGCGAAGTCCGTCAGGTTATGAATTAGAAGTCCTACCGAGCCTGCAAAAAGCGCTGCGGCGATAACGCTTCGATGCTCTTTCTCCGCCGGCTCCGACAAGGCGTGTCTTCGACTTTGGCCGATCCGCCACGGGTGGACCAGCAGCAGGCCTATAAGGAATACGAGAACGGGCATCAAATAGAGTATGAGTATGCCGGCTTCCTTCTCTTCGGACGATGCTTCCGCAGGCAAGGGCAGCATGATGGGACGAACGATCAGCATTGCAGCCGAGATGATCAGGGCAAAGGCGACAGCCGGTTTGCCGAAGCTCCCGGATGAGGCGTGCACATCCCCCGATGTCTCGGTCGATTGCCCCGATAGCACCTTCCAAAGAGGCAACAGGAGCATGGCAAGAAAGCCGAGCAGTCCGACAGGGCCATATTGAGTCAGGATGCTGAGCGGGAAATTGTGAGGGTCGCTGACCGCTTCAAGGGCCGAGGCTGGCTTGTACTGGGTGTAATAGTCGGAGAAGCCGCCCGGACCGACGCCTGTGAGTGCGTGATCGGCATACATTTCCACAGAGGCCCGCCAATACTGCCATCGCACCAGCATAGAGCTGCCGCCGGGCAAACGCCCGTGGTTTAGGCCGTACACGGCGACCGCGAGGATCGCAGGGACGGCAAGCAGCAGACAGCAAATAAACAGCGCCCTCCTGTGAGCCTTCAGCCATTTCTCGAAGCAAACGTATGTTATGAAGAGCGGTGTAGCGAAAAACAAGCCTATGAATGCCCCCTTGCTCTTGGTAATAATAAGGCTGAAGACGATAACCGCTGCTGCAATGCCGCAGCCAAGGATGTGCAGCGCCCCGGGGCCGGCTTTGCGGTTTCTCAGTTGGTCGATCAGAAGGGCTGCGGCTGCGAAAGAGGCCAGCAGGGCGAACGAACCGGCGGAATTGCGAGTCAGGAAGAAGCCGGAGGCGCCGCCGGAATACACCCTGTGCTCGAAGAGGAATGCGTTGAGACTATTGGGCTCAATGCCGCGAAGCTCGAGATGCGCTTGAGGAGATCTCTCATACTCGGCGATGGTGGCCTGATTGCTGCCCAGCACCTGTTCGGCGGATCGCTGGGCGTTGACGACTCCCAGGGCCGCAATGACCGCGAGAACGAGCGCTACTTTTGCGCGTGAATCGAGAAGCTGAACCAGCAGCAGCGACATCAGGATCGGCGCCAGGCAGATTGCAAAGCTGCTGATTGCCAGGCGCTTATCCGGGGCGACAAGCCCTGCAACGACGCCTGCAACGAGGAAGAAACACAAGCCGATTTCGATGCCAGTGAGCCGGTAGGAGAATCTGGTCCTGCAGAAATCCCACACGAGCCAGAGAATGAAGGAGAATATCAAAACGGCCGATATGGACAAGCTGTAAACCGCTTCGTAGAGACTTTCTGCTGCCCCTATGGACTGGATTGCAGGACTCTCGGTGAACGTGGTCCGCAGTGCAAGCGCCGCCAGACACAGACCGAGCAGGATATACTCAAAAATAACAGCAGCCGTGCTCTTGGCCGCATCGGATTTATTCTGCCTTCTTCGCATTGTTCGAGGTGGTCTCGAGAATAGCGATTATGGATAAGACCATAATCGTCTGAAGGAAGATCAATATCGCCCCGGCAAGATCGACCTGGTACAGGAATATCGCTCCGAGACCCGTGCAGAGCGTTGCAAGATATAACGTCAGCGTTGTTTGCCTGTCGCTCAGGCCCCGTCTTCTCAGTCGGTGCGAGAAATGCTGGGTGTCGCCGACAAAGGGGCTTCTGCCCTGGCTGATCCGCAGCAAAGTTACGCTGATAAAGTCGTACAGCGGAACAGCCATTACGATTAGCGGCATAAAAACGGGATACCATCGGCCGCTGAGGGCTTCGTGATAGTATGTTGTGCGCAGCGTCAGCATTGCTACGAAAAACCCCACCACCATCGATCCGGCGTCGCCCATAAAGATTTTTGCAGGCGGGAAATTGAAGACGAGGAAACCGCACAGCGCTCCTATGAATGCAATCGTCAGGCCACCGACGAATATCTGCCCGCTTCTCGCCGCGGCCGTGAAGAGAATTGAGCCTGCTATTACAGCAATCCCCGCCGAGAGGCCGTCCATATTGTCGAGGAAGTTGAAGGCGTTGATGATCAGGACTATCCAGAAGGCCGAGAGAATGGACGTTACCAACTTGCTCTCGATGAAAAACTCGACCCTTATCTCGGCGAAGAACGCCGCCGTCAATGCCGCGGCGAACTGAACTATGAGCTTCAAGCCGGGACCGAGATGCTTAATATCGTCCCAGAGGCCGAGAGCGAATAGCGCAGCGGCCGCGCCGAGCATAACTGCAAGTTGAGCAGCCTTCCCTGCAAAATCGGCCGGGATGATATTCGCGCGTTCGGCGATCCGGGCGAAATGCCCCGGTATGAGCACGAATTTCATTGCAGCGGCGCCCGCAAGGATAAAGAATATCATCGTGCCGAATATGGCGATTCCTCCGCCCAGTGGAACAGCCGTGCGATGGTATCTATCAGCCGCCGGACGGGCAACGAGATTCATATCAACGGCGCGCCTTCTCACTATCGCCGTCAGTGCGGCTGAAAGGGCCAATGAGCCGACAAACAGAGCTATTGCCAATAGAACCAGACTGTTTCTCCTTAGAGGCGTTCAATTTTCGTTAAGACGCGCCGCAAACATATTGCAGCACGCACGGGGTTGGCTATCCGGATTATTCTGTTGGCGTGTGTTTTGATCTGAGCTGCTCCAATAATCGGCTTCTGACCCTGTTGAAGAAATCGTGATAGTGCGGCGTTCTGTAGTCGGGGTAAGTATGGTCGAGCACCCGCCACGCACCCTTGTCAAAGATCAGCGTCACTTCGGCGTAAATTCTTTTGCCGATGTATATACGATGGGAATAGTTTTTTGTTGTCGCCAGGACGAGTTTTGAAGGCTCGATTATTCCGGGATCCAGGTTTACCGGCCTTGTGAGCGGAATTGCGAGCTTTTTGGCCAGTTTTCTTTCGAGCTTGTTGGTAACGAGCTTGATCTTGGGCAGATTCTCAGGGTCAATCAGCTTCTCAAAGCAAATGAACTGCCTGAGGATCGTTGGGCCGGTTTCTTTTCGGTAGTAGTCGGTCTCGGCGAAGGGCCAGACGTAGCTTGCCAAATCCGTCTTGCCGAATTTGTCAATCACGGCCTCAACGGCTGCGTGCAGACAATTACGGTTCGCGGCGAGTATGCCGACTATGAGCTTCACCGGCTTGGGGTCGTTCAACTGCCACATCTGTCCGGGTCCGGTCAATCAATTGCCGTTGAGAGCGAAAGAACTCTTGGCGTTTCAGCCGAGCGGTTAAACGTCACAGATTTTCGCGGCGTATGTCAGCCCCGCAAGCGGGTCTCCTTTCGGGACGAACTCGTGCGCGACGTAGCCTTTGAAGCCCGTCTCGGCGATAGCCTTCATTATGGCGGGGTAGTATAGTTCCTGGGTCTCGTCGATCTCGTTTCGACCGGGATTTCCGCCGGTGTGGTAGTGCCCGATATAATCCTTGCAGGTTTGAATGGTGCGGATTATGTCGCCTTCCATAATCTGGGCGTGGTAGATGTCGTATAGGATCTTGACGCGTTCCGAGCCGACGCCCTTACAAACCTCGACGCCCCATTTCATATTGTCGAACATGTAATCCTTGTGATTGACCTTGCTGTTGAGGTATTCGATATTGATGGTGACCTTCTTCTTCTCGGCATGGCCGGCCACTTGTTTTAGCCCGATGACCATATTCTCCAGACCCACGTCATCCGGCATCCCCTCCCTGTTTCCGGGAAAGGTTATCACGTTGGGATATCCATTCTCTGCGGCGGCGTCGATGGCCTCCCTGATTTTGGCCAAGCATTCGGCGTGCTGCTCCTTGCGGTTCAGCCCCTTGCTCAGCCCGTGAGTGTTAATCAGCGAGCAGATCAGGCCGTGCTTTTTAAGCGTCGGAAAGTCCGACGGGCCGAGCAGGTCAATTGCCTTGAGGCCCAGCCCCTTCGATACCTCGCAGAGCTGATCCAGTGACCACTTGCCAAAACACCACTTGCTTACCGACTGATTGATTCGGCCTTTTGTGGCCACCTTTTTCACCTTGTCCATATCTATCTCCACGGCATTGAGTTTCGGCGCAACGACGGCGGCAACGGCCCCTGCGGCGGCCAGAGAGGTATTGCGGATGAGGGTGCGTCTTGATAGTGTCTCGCTTTTCATAGTATCTCCTTTTCTTGTCCTGTTTTTTGGCCTCGACACCGCTG
>DATEBC010000460.1:0-2426 GCA_035288065.1 Sedimentisphaerales bacterium
AATCTCCTGTATTTTGGTTGTAAGTTGTTTTGTGAAGGCCACTTACAGAATAACCGGAATGGAGGAGATTGCAAGAAAAATAACGCTATAAGCCGTTATTTAACAAGTATTTATGAATTTTGCAGAAGCCTTCAGTACTACGAAAAGGAGACCGGCCGATGAACGATACGCGTTCGCCGCTGCCGTTTCCCCTCCTGCGATTCTGGGCGCTGCGCATACTCCCGGCGTGGTTCTTCATCGGCCTGATGATCTTTCTCTTCCAGATCAACGTCTGCGCAATGGTGCACGACGACGAAAGGATAAAGGTCGTCCTCAAGCTTCTCGATATGCTGCCCGCAATTATCAAGACCTCTCTGGGCGGCGACATGCTGCAGGCCGGCAACACATCCGCGCTGATCGCAATCGGCTATCAGCATCCTCTGATTATGCTGCTGTATATGCTCTTTGCAGTGGGCGTCCCGGCCACCCTGCTGCCCGGCGAGATTCAAAAAGGGACTATGGAATTGATACTGTCCCGCCGGGTCACTAAAACTCACGCCTACATCTGCGCCGGACTGCTGACAGTCGCAGGCATGTTCGCCCTTGTGCTGGTGATGTTCCTGGGGACGGTCCTCGGCACGAGCATATACGACTTCGCCCCGGCGCTTCGGCTGTATCCCTTCTTCAAGACGGCTGTCATCGGAGGACTCCTCGCCAGCGCCGTCGGAGGAATTGCGCTGCTGGCCGCCGCCGCCTTCCAGCGCAATATCGCCATCTGGCTGACGGTCGCATATCTGCTGCTGAACTATTTTCTCGCGGTCTTCACAGAGTGGTGGACTCGAATCAAATGGCTTGCGCCCGTCACCATATTCCATTACGTCGATGGGCAGAGGATATTCAACGAGTCCGCCTGGCCGCTTGACGACGTAAGCGTGTTGTTGGGTATGCTCATTGTCTCGACCGTGGCCGGCGGCGTCATCTGGTCCCGCCGAGACCTGCAACTGTAAGACCAACCGCACGAATTCAAGGCCGACGCGCGGCACGCCCGGAACTCAAAGCCCCCCTGTCACCACGAGTCCGCCAAAGGCGGAAGGGGTCTATTTTGAATAGCCCGCCCAGCGGCTCTACTATGGAGTCCTCGCGGACAACCAATTCGTGTGAAGAAGGATGGAAGGCTATTTGAACAGGTTCCTCGCCTCGCCGTTAATCACGCGCAGCTTGAATCCTTCGCCCTACTTCGGAGGCTTGGGCGACCTCGGCTCTTCTATCCCAAGCGAAGCGCCCCACGGCAGATTGTTCTGCGTGATCTTCATCATGATAATATTCTCGCCCTTCTTGAGGGTCGCCGCGGCGCTATCCTGATCGACGGTGAACGCCCGAGCGACATTGTTGGAATGAACCAGCTCGCCGTTCACCCACACCTTGCACCCGTCGTCGCTGCCGACCCACAGCTTGACCTGCTGGTCCTTCGGCCATTGCAGCTTTGTCCGCAGGTAGGCGACCCGCTGCTCGCTGCCGTTGAGGGCCTTGAGCAAATCGAGGTAATAAGGCTGGGCCGCGTCCTCGCCCGCAGGTCCGCCCGTGGCGGACCATTTCGCATCCTTGCCGCCGTCGATCTCCGGGGCAAAAGGAATATCGAATAAGGCGCTGTAATTCTTGCCCTCTTCAAAGTACGGACCGCAGACCTCCCAATCCATAACGTAGTATTTCACCTGTTCAATCTTGCCGAGGATGTCCCAGGCCTGCTCTCTGGTCGAATCGCTCAATTCAGCCGCGACGATTTTTTCAAGGTCGCCCTTGATTTGGCGGCCCTGGGTTGTGTAGATCTTCTGAGCCACCAGGCAAGCCGCCGGCGCCGCCTCATTCTTCAGCGCCGCATCGTCCGCCAAGGCCGCCGCCATTTGGAATGCGCCCAGCGTGTCCAGCGTGCCAAGCGAGGAAAGCACCTTCTTCTTCTCGGCGTCCTGGTCGGCCAACTGCATCGCCCGGCGATAATGCTCCAGCTTTTCATCCGCAGACAGCGAGGCCGAATCGATCAGATCGACATACCCGCGCAGCGCCAAAATCCGATGCGTCCGGTTGTCCGTCGATTCGACGACCTTGACTAAGTCCCCGGCCACAGCCGTGCTGGGCCAGACGCTCAGGGCCTTAATTGCGGCATAACGCACCTCGGAGCTGCCCTCCTGCAGGCTCTTGCGCAGAATAGGCAGGGCCGTCTCGTCGCCCAGACCACCCAAGGTCATCAGCAGCGCGACCCGCTGCCCGTCGTTGCCCGCGGCCTTATACTTCGAGAGAATTGTCTGCGTGCATTCTCTATGCACCGAATGGCGTCGAGCCACCGACGAGAGCGCCTTGCCCACCTCATCGGCCTGCGACGGCTCGACTACGAAAATTAAATCGACAAGCGAGGGAATCTCGCCCTCGCCTGCCAGGTCCCGAAGCGCCTT
>DATEBC010000461.1:0-5752 GCA_035288065.1 Sedimentisphaerales bacterium
TCACGTAAACGGGGGCGACTGTGAGCTTGGGCTTAAGCTGCGGCGACAGCTCGATTGTAACCTTCTCTGTTATGATTTGCGTAGTGTTCGGACTGTTGACGGCAGTAAGGTTGACCTCAACCGAGCTCTGTGGACTGCGCAAAAGAAGCCATCCGAGGAAGCCCAAAATGGAGCAGAATCCTCCAAGAACTCCAACCTTGTTCCATAAAGATAGTCGCTTGAATCTCTGCCACAGGTTCATTATTCTTAAACATCCAATGCTTAAGTCTAAGGTTTCTGTACGACAAAACCTTTGCTCGTCCGAGGCACGCGATATCCGCGCGCAACTGTTGTTTCGGCAAAACCTTCTCTTGCCCTCATATTCGACAGCGGTTCTGTCGCTTTGTCAAGAGATTACCAGTCTGGTTTGCGCGCCTTGCTGCAAATTATTGTTTGCTTATTTCGCCTGAATGGGCTAAAAATGACTGCCAAGAAACAGTGTTAATCAGTGTCTGTCCGTGTCAAAAAGAAAGGATAGGAGGCTGTATGTGGAATGGGCGATTTTGGGGGAAGGCGGTTGTTGGTTTTGTTTTGTTGTTGGGCGTTTCGGCGGTTGAGGGTCTGACGCTTATTGAGCCGCAGGTTAAGCCGGGTGCGGCCTCGGAACTGGCTTTGAAGGAGCTTGGCTTTAAGATTGTCCATGAATCGCTTCGCCAGACCGACGGCAAGGAGAATTGGGAGCTAATCCTGATAAACGCCGACGGCTCTAATCCGGTCAACCTCACTAAGACGGCTGATTCGAGCGAGATGTATCCGCACGCCTCGCCGGACGGCTCGAAGGTCTGCTTCGTGGCCGATGAAATGGTTGGCGGGGAGAAGGTCAGGAATGTGTATTATATGAATATCGACGGGACCGGCCGGGTCAAGGTCGCCGACAATGCCCGCCAGCCCTGCTGGAGCGCGGACAGCAAGAAGATCGCCTATCTCAAGGCCGAGTTCCAGCCGTACACCATCAAGGACTACGCCACCAAGGGTATCTTCTTCTACGACCTAAGTACCGGCAAACACACCGAGCATCCGAACAAGGATCTGTATCATCTTTACAATATCTGCTGGTCGTTCGACGGCAAGTGGTTCCTGGCCACGGTCCACGGCGGGATGGGCCACGACCACGCGCAATTGGCCATCGAGGCCGACGGGCCGGGAGTCTATGACCTGACGAAGTTCGGCGTGAGCGGCTGCCGGCCGGACTTTCGCTACGACAATAAGATGCTCACCTGGGGCGCGAGCGACTGGGACCTGTGCATCGCCGAGATTGATCTTAGTTCCGGCAAACCCAGCGTCACCGACGTTCAAAAGCTGGTCAAATGCGAGAAGGAGTACGAGGTCTATCATACGGATTTTTCTCCCGACGGCAAATACCTGGCCTTCAGCTACGGCCCCAAGGCGCAGGAAATGGTCGGCGGATTGGCGCCGGGCTGGAATATATGCGTCAGCGATATGAACGGTAAATGGGTGCAAATAACCACCGACGGCAACCACAATAAAGAACCCGACTGGGTCCCGCTCCCAAAACCCAGCCGCTAAACTCGCAAGAAACGTCTCTGCCGGCGATCGGTCCAAGGCAGGCTGCCTAAAGGACGAAAGTAATGACTCGACAATTCACCGATGGCGCGGGACAAATGAATTGCAAGGTGTCATTGCGAGGAGCGATAGCGACGAAGCAATCTCAATCCACCGAAGTTATGAGATTGCTACGACTCGTTTTCGGCGGCTCTCAGAGAATTGACGGTTCTTTTGGTGCGAAGCCGAGGAGATTGCCTCGGCCTTTCAGGCCTCGCAATGACGAGCAGGGACACAGCATGAACCGAACCGAAAAACTACTGTTGTCTGTTCTCAGTCTGGTGGTCGTCTCGGTGTTTCCCGGCGGCTGCAGGCGGACGGAAACGGCAGCCGTTACACCGAAGGTCATCACGACGAAGTCCGGCATTGAGATGGTCGCCATTCCGGGTGGCTCCTTCGATATGGGGAGCAATAAAGGCAACGCCGACGAGACGCCGGTGCACAAGGTATATGTCGGGGCGTTTCTGATGGATCGATACGAGGTCGTCCAGTCGCAGTTCAAGAAGTTTCAGATTTCCGACCCATCCCATTTCAAGGACCCGAACGGCCCGCTCGACCAGATCAACTGGACCGATGCAGCCGTTTACTGCAACGAGCGTTCTCTGGCGGAAAAGCTAAAGCCCTGCTATGACGAGCAGACCTGGGAATGCGACTTCAAGGCCGACGGATACCGCCTGCCCACCGAGGCCGAATGGGAATACGCCTGCCGGGACGGGACGACTACAGAGTACAGCTTCGGCAACAACGCCGCCCAGCTAAAGGACCACGCCTGGTTCGCTGAGAACTCGGCCAAGAGGACGCACCCCGTCGGCCAAAAGAAGCCCAATGGCTGGGGCCTCTACGATATGCACGGCAACGTCGCAGAGTGGTGCAACGATTTCTACGCCAAGGATTACTACACCAAGAGCGAACCGAATAATCCGACAGGCCCGGCTAAGGGCGCAGAACGAGTCCTGCGAGGCGGGGCGTGGAATTCCAAAGCTGAGGCCTGCCGCTCCACTTACCGAGCAAGCGACCCCTCACTCGACGATACGTGCTTAGCCAGCGACGCCATCGGCTTTCGCTGTGTGAGAAACGCACCTGACAATCTATCGAGCGAGCTGAATATGAACAGCAGCAATCCATCTCCAAACACTTCAAAAACAGGATTCCTGTACGATGATATCTACCTCGAGCACCAAACCACGCCTGGCCATCCCGAGCGACCGGCCAGACTCACCGCGATCGTCGAGAACTTGACTGCAAAAGATTTGTATTCACAATTGGTCCATATAGAGCCTACCCCCGCTGCGCTCGAGTGGATCAGGATGGTCCACGCGGATGAGTACATCGAACGGGTCCGGGCCAGTTGTCAGGACGGCACTGTTTATCTTGATTCTCCGGATACCCCGATATCGAGCAAGTCCTACGAGGTCGCCCTGATGGCCGCCGGCGGAATTCTCAATGCCGTCGATGCCGTTATGGAAGGCAAGGCCGCCAACGCATTCTGCGCGGTGCGTCCGCCCGGCCATCATGCGCTCGAAGGCCGCGCGATGGGCTTCTGTATTTTCAACAATGTCGCCATTGCCGCCCGCTACATTCAGAAGAAGTACGGCCTGACGAATATCCTCATAGTCGATTGGGATGTTCATCACGGCAACGGGACCCAGGCCGAGTTCTACGACGATCCCAACGTCTTATATTTCAGCGTGCATCAGTATCCCTTCTATCCAGGCAGCGGCAGCGAGGCCGAAAAGGGCGCGGGCAAGGGCCTTAATTATACTATCAACGTCCCCCTTCCCGCCGGCTCCGGCGATAGCGCATATATCAAGGCTTTCGAAGAGAAGCTTCGACCGGCGGCGCTGGCTTTCTCGCCCGACTTCGTCTTAATCTCAGCTGGCTTCGACGCGCATAAAGACGACCTGCTCGGCCAGATGGCCGTCACCGCCGATGGTTTCGCTCAATTAACATTGATCGTTAAGGACATAGCCGAGCGGTGCTGCGAAGGCCGGATCGTATCCGTGCTTGAAGGCGGCTATCACTTGCGCGGCCTGGCCGAATCAGTGGAAGCGCACATTCGCGCTTTGATGAGGTAGCGACGCAAGATGCACTTCCACACCTGGCCTTTCGCATTATTTTTCCTCATCTTCTACCCGGCCTACCTCGCCCTCAAGGCGACGAGGCTCAGGCTGCCCCTTCTCTTGGCCGCCTCATATTTCTTCTACGCCTGCCTTAATCCGCTTTACCTTATCCTCATCGCATATTCGACAATTCTGGACTATGCCGTCGTCGCCGGAATGGCCAGAAGCCGCAGAAGAAGGCCATGGCTCGCCCTGAGCATCGCCAACAATCTTGCCCTGCTGGGCTTTTTCAAGTACGGCCCCTTCGTCACCGAAAACATAAACGCCCTGCTATCGTGCGTAGGCGTCCCCTACGTTCTTCCCGCCCCCGGCATACTCTTGCCCGTAGGCTTGTCATTTTACACTTTTCAGTCGATGAGCTACACTATCGATTTCTATCGCGGCAACGTCGAAAGAGAGACCAGCCTTATCAGGTACGCGGCCTTCGTCTCGCTTTTCCCGCGTCTTCTCGCCGGCCCCATCGAAAGGGCAAGAAATCTGCTGCCCCAGTTGCACAAGACGCCCAAAGTAACCGGCGGGGACATTGCCGACGGTCTTTCGCTTTTCGTTGTCGGCATGTTCAAGAAGGTTGCCCTGGCCGACTACCTGGCCCTTTACGTCAACAAGGTCTATGCGGCGCCGGATGAGTTTCAGTCGCCAGCCCTGATCCTCGCAACGTTCCTCTTCGCATGGCAGATATATTTCGATTTCAGCGGCTATACCGATATGGCCCGCGGCATCGCCCGAATGATGGGCCTGCGACTGATGCTCAATTTCAATAATCCGTACCTGGCCACGAGTCTCGGCGATTTCTGGGCGCGCTGGCACATCAGCCTGTCCTCCTGGTTCAAGGACTACCTCTACGTCCCCCTCGGCGGCAATCGCAAAGGGACATTCCATACGTACATGAACATGTTCCTCGTTATGGTAATCTCCGGGCTGTGGCACGGCGCAGCCTGGACGTTTGTTATATGGGGCGCCGTCCACGCCGTCGGCCGATTCTTAACACGCGAAATGGAAAGAACGTCCTTTTACAGGACAAAGGTACCCAAACTCGCCAAACAGCTATTCGTCTTCGCCTTCGTCGCTTTCGCCTGGATATTCTTCCGCGCCGAGACCATCTCAGACGCATGGGCAATCATTGAAAGGATATTCACCAGCGGCCTTGCCGACCCGCGCTGTCCCGTCCTGGCCCTGGCTTTAGTCCTCGCCGTCTGGATATACCAGTTCGCCTACGAATCCAAACTAAAATCGATTCTCGAATTGCGGCTCGTGCGCGTGACTATGATTGTGCTAATGATTCTATACCTGGCCCTATTCACCCCATCGACCAGCCAGGCCTTTATTTACATGCAGTTCTAATCCGGGTTTCCCAAGTAGTCCGTGAGAAATGAACAGGATTTTGATAGTATAGGCCGTATGGAGACCAGTGAAGCCAGTTTCGACCATCTGTTACGGGAGAACCCAATGGGTGAAACGAGTAAGGAAGCTCTCAGGCTCGATTTTGACCGTAGGCTGAAGCTCGAATTTCATGGAACAAAGGTCACCAGTGATGCAGGGCTACTTGCCTATTGGGCGATTGAGAGCCACCCCGGACTTTGCGGAGGTAGAATGACCGACAACGGAGCGAAAATCCGGGCAGGTGATGAGAAATCGCTGGTCAAGGTACGTCGAAAAACGGACAAAATGTTGGATTTCCAACGACTTGACGTGTTTTAGGGCCTTTCTGGCAGGAATTCTGACCCAGTTGACGGTCGGAGTCATTGAAATCGGGCCACATATTGTGGTAGTATAAAGGTCGTAGCGTGCAGGAATAGTGTTTATGGACTAATATGGGAAATATCGGCTTTATCTGAAGGCTATGGTGAACAAATGTGTTCAATTGGTATTCGCAATTCAAAAATCCTCGTGGTGGGGATTATGTTATTGCTCTTTTTAGACACTTTTGCTTGCGAAGCATATGTGTGGTCATTTGCGCAGCATATTGGAGATCGTTATGGTCAGGGATATGTCAGTCAGCAAGGCGGTCTTTCAATTGCTGTCGACTCCCA
>DATEBC010000462.1:0-9220 GCA_035288065.1 Sedimentisphaerales bacterium
GCGCCGGGTAATTCCGTGTCAAAAAAGAGAATCGGTCGGTTTGAGAAAATAAGTTATTCGAAAGGAACTATTTATGAAAAAGAATTCAAGTAGGGATATTGGTGGATTCTCTCGCAGAGACTTCATCAAGGCCTCTGCGGCTCTGGCTGCTGCCGGCTTGGGAACGAATCGGCTTTATGCAGCCGGTTCGGACAAGATCCGCGTCGGCCTGATCGGCTGTGGCGGTCGCGGCAGCGGGGCACTGGAGAACCACCTCGCCGCTTGCAAGCACATCGCCAAGGAGGTCGAAGTGGTCGCCACCGCTGACTGGTTCAAAGGCAGGGCCGAGGGCACGGGCAAGAAGCACGGAGTCCCCACGGAGCGATGCTTCGCAGGGGCCGATGCCTACAAGAAGCTCCTTGCGACCGATGTTAACGTTGTGCTGATAGCGACCTCTCCGAATTTCCGTCCCGTTCATTTCGAGGCGGCCGTCAAGGCGGGCAAGAACGTCTTTATGGAAAAGCCCGTTGCGGTGGATCCGCCCGGCGGGCGCAGGGTCATCGCCGCCGGCGAGCTGGCCAAGGAGAAGGGGCTGGGCGTGGTCGCAGGCACCCAGCGTCGTCACGAAAGAGGCTATCAACGCCAGGCTTTCGAGATCGAAAACGGCGCAAAGGGCAGAATCACCGGCGGACGGGTTTCCTGGTGCGGCGGAGCACTTTGGTATCAGAAACAGAATGAAGGCGAAAGCGACGCCGATTACATGGTTCGAAACTGGGTAAGCTTCACCGAAATGTCCGGCGACCACATCGTAGAGCAGCACGTCCACAACCTCGACGTGGCCAACTGGTTCATCGGACGTCCCCCGGTCAGCGCACTGGGCTTCGGCGGCAGGGCTCGCCGCAAGACCGGCAACCAGTTCGATTTCCACAGCATCGATTTCGATTGGGGCCAGGGAGTGCACGTCCACAGCATGTGCCGGCAGATTAACGGAACCGAGGGCGGTGTCTGGGAGAACTTCGTCTATAGCGGCAGCGACAAGAAGGTTGATGTTCCCGAATTCCCCGAGTTCGGCGGACCTTACGTGCAGGAGCATATCGACCTGCTCAACAGTATCTTCGCCGGCAAGCCTCTCAATGAGGCGAGAAATGTCGCGGAATCCACACTGACCGCGATTATGGGTCGTATCGCTACATATACCGGCGTAACCGTCAAGTGGGACGATCTCGTCAAGAACGAGGGTTCGAGATGGTACAACCTCACCATCAAGCCGACCGCAGAAGACTTTGAAAAGGGTCCTGTAACTGCTCCCGAGGATGAAGTCTGTGCCATTCCGGGTAAGGATTAGTCGCGTCTTATTGAAATTTGAATGGCAATCCGCCATCGGCGGACTCAATAAGATGGCTGAACACCGTCATTCCGGCCTTGAGCCGGAATCCACGAGCCCAAACTGGATTCCCACCTACGCGGGAATGACAATTTCAAGGCTGCACTGTTCATTTAACCGTTCAAACATCAATAGTGTTTGTTGAAGGCGTATCCGGCGCCGATGTCGAGTAATGCTTCAAAGCAGATACTTATAGCGGACAAGAAAAAAAGTCGCGTCGTTTAAGACGCGACTTTTTTTATTGGTTTGTTTGATTATGCGACCAGTACTCTGTCAAGCTCGATCTTAGGGGTTGTCATTGCGAGGAGGCCGCAGGCCGACGCGGCAATCTCATACCCCTCGCTCGTGCTACGTAGCATCTCGTGCTACGTAGCGAACTTCGCAGAGTAGCAAAGGATAGAAGTTGCTCTATCGCCAAAACGCCTCACAATCACGCCCACCGTTTTGACCTTGACGGAGTGGGTCGCGGTCCGGGCGACAAACGCCGCTGCGGCTGTTACAGTTGCTCCATTTGCGTGAATTTCACGATTGCCCCGCCGGTTTGCGGATACGGCGCTATTGTCCCTATCAGGCCGACCCTCTTGCCTACGAGTTTGTCGTAGTCTGTGCCGGTCGTTTCGCTTGCGGAGCGGGCGTAGCAAATAGTCTTGCCCGATTCGTCCTCTATCCGGTAGTGTTTTAGTTGGGGTTCGGAACTAAAGATATTGGAGGTCTTAAGCGTTCCGACAACGGCGAATCGGCCCATATCAGTCACTTGCGATAATCGGGTGGCGCGAGCCTTTTCGATTCGGTCCTGAGTCTCTTTCAACTGCCTATTCTGAAGATCGAGCTGTGTATGAACCGTCAAGGCCAGTTCAAAGCGGTCCACCTGTTTTAGTACGTATCCACAGTACTCTGCGACTTTGCCGGCGTCCTCATTGTCGGCGATGGCCTCGAGACCCTTGCGAATGCTCGAATAGTCCTGCTCGGCCAACGGCTTGGCGCGCTCGGCCAGGATTTTCTCCTGGAGGTCTTTGTATTCGGCGAGCAACTTAAGATCGATGGATGGCTTCGGCGGCGTGGGGACGTCCGCCGTCACCTTGACGTCGTTGGCATCGTTGAAGTCGTCGGTCTCGTTGACGTCTGCCGGTTTATTTGGATCGACGGTCTTTGCCGCCGGCGGCGCCGTGCCTGCTACAACCGGGTTGGCGAACTCCGTGCTGACCCAAAGGTACGCGCCCGTGGGCGGAGCGATCTTGTAGTAATTATCCTTCTGCTCGCCCAGCAGCTTGACCTTTTCGCCCTTGTCGAGCTTTAACTGCAGGGTCGAGTGAATCGGCTTGACAAGGTCCGAGCCTGCATATACTCTGATGTTGTCGCCGGTGACAATCCCGGTTCCGGGATTGTCGGGGTCGATACTCACGTAAGGTATGTAAATCCAAGAAAAACTGCCGGGCGGGGGGACAATGCACGACCAACTGAACTGCCGAGCGACAACCTTAACCTTATCGCCCTTGCTTACCTTCCCGCTGTTGTAGTAATTCGTGCCCGGGCCGGAGCGAACATAGACATTATCGCCTACTATCTCGGCGATGTATGGGAAAGCCGGCGCTGCGACGGAATTGGCGTCGGCTGTGGAGGCCGGCGCAGAAATCGAAGCACCGGCTTGAGCAAAGCCGAGAGACGCAAAAGACGCGAAAGCGACTATGACAAAAAAACAGACGTATGATTTCATTTTTCTACCTCCCAAAAAGAGATTCCTGTCCAGAAGCTTCTGAGCGGGCGAAAAACCGATCGCTCATTATCAACAAATTCAAATTAGCAGCCTTCAGCCGAACTGTCAACCATTTTGTTGCTCCGAAGATTGGTTATCGAAAGGATTACATTGTGCCGGATAGGTCAACCGCAGCCGGTCGCGCGGGTGGCTGGGTTCGTTAGGGCCGTTTTTCCAGCCTGGTGAGCTCATCCAGGCACATCTTCGATTGCCCCGGGTCGGAGAGTTTCTTGCTGGCCGAGCGCAGGTGTTTCAAAGCCTCTTTGGGCTTATTCAGGTAGCGCGAGTACAGCAGGCCCAGCATCAGCTCGACCTCCTCAACGTACTCGTAATTGCCGTAATTAGCCAGAAATTGCTCATAGGCGCGGGCCGCCTCGATGGATTTGTTGTCGCTGGCAAGCTGGTTGGCGATATCCAGCAGGTGCTGGCGAGGCAGTATTTGCGTCTGGTCGAGCATCATAAGCTCTATGTACAATTCAGTAGCTTCCGGCAGCCTGCGTTCGAGCACTCGCTTGAAGATAGCATCGCGAAGCTTCTCTATTTTCTCATCACCCTGGTTTTGGACGTGTGTCTTGACCTCCTTGGTCTTTATCGGCTTGACCAGCACTTGCGGGGAAAAGGGATCATAGTCGCCTGCCACGGCATCGCGGTAGCGCCTTCGCCGGTTCCATCGTTTTACCATTGCCCAGAGGTCGAAATTGCTGCCTTCAAGCAGACCTGTAGCGAGGATGCCCAGAATCGCCGTAATTCCGAAGGCATAGCCTGCCAGATGGGCATCGTATGCTACATGCGGCGTCCAAGCCGTGATAACGTTGTCTATCAGGATCATCTTAAGCCCGATGAAGTAAATCGCAGGCACATCGATAGTCCCAATGAAGATGAGCACATATAACACTGTTATCAACGACTGCGGAAACAATACAAGATAAGCCCCGGTCACCGCGGCGACCGCCCCGCTTGCCCCCAATATAGGCACACCCGATGTCGAATGGATGACTGCATGGCCGACCCCGCTAAATACCGTGCCGGCCAGGTAGAAGCACAGGTACGAAATATGGCCGAGCTTATCGTTTACGTTATTGCCGAAAATGAAGAGAAAGAACATATTGCCGATGATGTGCAGGTAGCCCCCGTGCAGGAAGGCGTAGCTGATAAACTGCCATAATTGCGGGCGATGCGGCACTAACTGGAATTGCTGGGCCCAGGGCCTGAGAATCTCCACTTCTCCCGTAATCGCAGTGGCGTTAAGCTGGTAAGTAACCAGGAATATGACGAGGTTGACGCCGATGAGCGCATAGTTCGCGTACGGCGTTTGCCTCAATCGGACGTTCGTGCCAATAGGTAACAGCATTGCCTGACCACCGTTATAAAAGGTTCTCGGAATCGAAAACCGCCACATTGTAACGGCGGCGCCCCGTTGTTACAAGGCATAAAAAAAGGACGGCCAAAACCGTCCTATTTCGGAGAATATGTTGCTGCCTATTTTCCTCCCTTACGGAAAACACCATTGCCACAGACAGCTCCGTCTCTTTTGCCTTGTCTCCACCCCAGCCATGTCTTCCAATAAGAATATACGTACAAAACCGGCCAAAGCCAAACGAACGGGAAGAAAAACCTTTACTTTTTTGTTCCATTGCTGTTTATCAAATGCCAATGAATAGACGGATAGTATCGCAGCGCACCGCCGCCATTCGTCGCCGGCTTAAGCGAAGGAGAATTAGCTGCCTTATCGTAACCAGTCCCGCCAATGTCACATATACGACGGGTTTTACGGGTGCGGATAGCTGGGCGGCGATTACGGCGGCCCGTACGTACCTGCTGACGGACAGCAGATACATCGAGCAGGCCCAAAAGGAATGTCCCAGCAGCACTATAGTCCAGCGGACCGCCACGATGGCCCAGGCCGTCGCCGGGCTGGTTGCGAGACTGAAATCCGTGCGGGCTGTAACCGTGGAAAAATCCGTCTCCCTGGACGATTTCGAGGCATTGAAAAAGCAGTTGAAGAGCCGGCCAAAATCCGCTGGCGGGATCATTGAGCGGATACGCAGCGTCAAGGACCCCGACGAGATCGCCGCGATTAAGGCCTCCGCTGATATAGCTACAAAGGTCCTGGAGCGGACCATGTCGAAGGTCAACGCGGGGATGGCCGAGATCGAGCTGGCCGGCCTGCTCGATTTCCAGCTTCGCAAAGCCGGCGCGACCAACAGCTTCGATACGATTGTCGCCTTCGGGCCCAATGCCTCCCGTCCGCATCATCAGCCGGGCGGCAGGAGGCTCAGGAAGAAGGATACCATCCTGATAGACTTCGGCGCCAGGTACAAAGGCTATTGTAGCGATATTACGAGGTGTTTTGTTCTCGGCGAACCCGCCGCTTTCTATCGCAAGGTCTTTAACGTGGTCGAGCGGGCACAGGCGGCCGCCATTAAGGCGATAGCCCCCGGCGTCAAGCTCACGACCGTCGATTCAGCGGCCAGAGACGTGATTCGCGCAGCGGACCTGCCCGTTTACGGGCACGGCACCGGCCACGGCCTCGGTCTCGAGATCCACGAACTGCCCTTCCTCAAGGCCGATAGCAAGGCAGAAAAGCTCAAGCCCGGCCAGGTCATCACCATCGAGCCGGGCGTCTATATCCCCGGCAAGCTGGGCGTGCGAATAGAAGATGATTTTCTCATAACTGAGAATGGATGCGAGATTCTAACCCGCAACTGCCCCCACTCATATCAGCTTTCGCGGTAAAATTTATCCGCCACACGTATTGGATGATTAAAGGCTTGCCTTCCACGTCTGAAATGCTATAATTCTCAAACTGACCGGTTTTCCTTGTCATACCTGCGAAGGCAGGTATCCAGCAGTCTAATTGTTTCGCTTTGGAATCCGATTTAGAACTGGAGGTTTGTATGAAGACACAAAAGATTTTTCTCGCCGCCGTAATGCCGGTCCTGGCCGCAGCGTCGGCTTTGGCCGGTGAAGTCAGTTTCCAGAAAATCGTCGTTGATAAGACCTTCCGCTCCGAGGGCGTCGCCGTCGGCGATATCAATCACGACGGCAAGCTCGATCTCTTTGCCGGCGACGTCTGGTACGCCGCCCCCGACTGGAAGATGCACGAAATTCGTCCCCCCGGCCAATATGACGGCGCAAAAGGCTATAGCCAGTGCTTCGCTAATTTCGCCCAGGATATCAACGGCGACGGCTGGGTCGATTCAATCGTCATTGGAATGCCGGGCGAACCCTGCCGATGGTATGAAAACCCCAAGAATAACCCGGGCCGCTGGAAAGAACGCATGGTCGTCGATAGCGCCTGCAACGAAACGCCGATTATGGTCGATTTGCTCGG
Source organism: Sedimentisphaerales bacterium (assembly GCA_035288065.1). Taxonomy (GTDB): domain Bacteria; phylum Planctomycetota; class Phycisphaerae; order Sedimentisphaerales; family Anaerobacaceae; genus JAFGCD01. Next base: position 6,451 of record DATEBC010000462.1, read on the forward strand.
CGATGGCCGACCCGTTCTGCTCTTTGGAGTCCGGCCGCAGGGAGTAATGGCATGGTTCAGCATCCCGAAAGACCTTGAAGGTTTGTGGGATATGCACGCAATCGCCGGACCAAACGCCCCCGGAACCGAAAGATACAGCCACGGCCTCGGCGCCGGCGACGTCAACGGTGACGGGAGAAGTGACGTGCTCTTTACGAGCGGCTGGTGGGAAGCCCCGCTGGACCGCACCAAAACCAACTGGACCTTCCATCCCGCCAATCTCGGCCCGAGCTGCGCAAATATGCTCGTCTATGATATTGACGGCGACGGCGCCGGTGACGTCATCACCAGCTCGGCCCACGGCTACGGTATATGGTGGTTTCAGCAGGCCAAAACCGACAAGGGCGTCGAGTGGAAACAGCACGATATCGCTCCCAAGCTGTTCTCCCAGAGTCACGCTATGATTCTGGTGGATATGAATGGCGATGGGCTGAAAGACTTTGTCGTCGGTAAACGTTTCTGGGCACACGGGCCTACGGGCGACCCCGATCCGGATAAGCCGGCTGTCATCTACTGGTTTGAACTGCGCCGACCTCAAAAAGGAACCGTCGAGTTTGTCCCGCACCAAATCGACGATGACTCCGGCGTCGGAACGCAGTTTGAGATTACCGACCTCAACGCCGACCGCAAGCCCGACGTCGTTACATCGAATAAGAAAGGCACGCACGTCTTCATTCAACGTTGAAGGAAGTCATTAGGATGGTGAATAACTCAAACTGACCGTTCTCGGCGTCAGATTTTAACGTAACTACAGTTTTGACGACAGGATAAGAGTATATGTCATTCCTGCGAAAGCAGGAATCCAAAATATATGAAAAATGGCTACGTCATGGCTTAACCACAGTGTTAATCTGTGTAAATCCGTGTCAAAAAACAGAATCGGTCAGTTTGAGTGAATAACTACCCTGATACTCCGCGACCTCTGCGGGCTCGGCGGTGAAACGGAAAGGGCAAGAGTAGTGCCGACGCAGTTGCAGATTGCACGAACACAGGTGATTAGCGACGAAGTCCGCTTTGTCGCCGAGACGGAGAACGTCGATGCCGAGCTTATCCGCACGGAGCTTGCGGCGGGTCGGCTCGTTGTGCCCGCCAATAAGCTCCACCTCAAGACCAACCTCAGACCGGCCGGCATAGGCCGCCTCCTTAGCACAAAGGTAAACGCAAATATCGGCACAAGCAGCGTGCGATCATCCATAGAAGCGGAAATTGAAAAAATGGACGTTGCCCTGGCCGTCGGCGCCGACGCGATTATGGACCTCAGCACCGGCGGCAATCTCGACGAGACCCGTGAGCAGTTGCTCGCTCGGTGTCCCGTCCCCTTCGGGACGGTCCCGATATATCAGGTCATAGAGGGCAGGGATGTTGAGCACATTGATAAAAAGATTATCCTCGATATTGTCGAGAGGCAGGCCGGGCAGGGCGTCGATTTCTTCACCATTCACGCCGGAGTATTGAGAGAGCATCTGCCCCTGCTCGAAGGCCGAGTTGCCGGAATTGTCAGCCGAGGCGGGGCGCTCCTGGCCAAATGGATGCTGCATCACAATCGTCAGAATCCCTTTTATGAGATGTTCGATGATTTGTGCGACATAATGGCCGAATATGACATCTGCTTTTCGCTTGGCGACGGCCTTCGTCCCGGCGCAATCGCCGACGCCACCGACCAGGCCCAGCTCGCAGAGCTAAGGACGCTCGGAGAGCTGACGCAGAGGGCGCTGGAGAAGGGCTGTCAGGTTATGGTCGAGGGCCCGGGCCATGTGCCTTTCGACCAGATACAATATAATATGGAAATCCAGCGGGAGATTTGCCGCGGCGCTCCCTTCTACGTCCTCGGACCTTTGGTGACGGATATCGCGCCGGGCTACGACCACATAACCTCGGCAATCGGCGGCTCCGCCGCCGCTTTCTACGGCGCATCCTTTTTGTGTTATGTCACGCCCAGAGAGCATCTGGGCTTGCCCGACGCCCAGGATGTTCGTGCGGGAGTCATGGCCTCGAAGATTGCTGCGCACGCCGGCGATATTGCTCGCGGACTCAAAGGCGCCGCCGACAGGGATAGAAGGCTCAGTATCGCCAGGGCCAATCTCGATTGGCAAACGCACTTGGCCGCATCCCTCGATCCGCAAACAGCCCGGAGAATGCACATCGAGGCCTGCAAGGAAATCGGCGAAGGGCAGTCCTCGGCAGACTACTGCTCGATGTGCGGCCAGGCTTGGTGCAGCGTCAGAATGAACAAGCAAATCAGAGAGGCCATAAAACGCAAGGACCCCGCGAAGGTGTAATTCGGCTGGGTCAATACCGACGTCATCGGAACCGACTTCAAATTCCTCTTTTAGCCGTTCATACTCTCAAAATCTCCAATTCAATACCGTCAAGCCAAAGATGCTCCAATACGCCACCGTTCCTACAAGCACCGGAACCTTCGCCGGTAGGTCCAGCTTCTTGACACTCGGTGACTTGGCGAAAATCACAAGCGTGGCTACAAGGGCAAGCAGAAGCAGTGCGACCATCGCAAATGTCACGGTCCCGTGCAGCAGGTTTGGCACAGACTGATCGAGGACGACCTCGGCGCCGAGGATTTTCTGAGCTGCCAGAACACCCATCGGGTCTGACAGTGCATGGGGCCAGTATGGGATGCGGGATGTCATTTTGAGCAGTGCCTTGATTAAATGCGCTCCTGCCATCGTCGGAAGCAGCAGCAGGGCCAACGTCCGAGCAATGGTTCCAAGCGATG
>DATEBC010000463.1:0-2828 GCA_035288065.1 Sedimentisphaerales bacterium
CTGGGAGGCCGGCTCGGCCTTCACCAGCCGAGTCGTCAGCTCCCCTGTCATCGCCGACGCCCTCGTGCTCGGCGCCTGCGGCGACGGCTCCTCCGGCAAACACGTTATCGCCCTCAAGCCGACTGAAGAAGCAAAGCCCATAGAGGCTTACAAGATCACGGGCAACGCCGCCTCTTATGTCCCCACCCCCCTGGCCGCCGACGGACTGCTATTCACATGTCACGACCGAGGCCAGATCTCCTGCCTGCGAGCCGCAACCGGCGAGATGCTCTGGCAGGAAAAGCCTGCCGGTAGATACTACGGCTCGCCCGTCTGGGTAAGCGGCAAACTCTACATCATAACAACCGAAGGCGAAGTGGTCGTAGTAAAGGCCGCCCCAGAATACGAACTCCTCGGCGTCAACCCCCTCGGCGAAAACAGCCAGGCCACCCCCGCCGTAGCAAACGGCAGAATGTACCTCCGCACCGATTCGCACCTAATCTCGATAGGGAAATGAGGCCCCGACCGTAAGCTTGTCCCTCAGGGGGGAGGGGATAATCAACATCTCACCAGTGACCCGCCGTCATTGCGAGGAGGCCGAAGAGCCTCCCCCCAAGGGCGATGCGGCAATCTCCTCCCTCACGTCGCAACTCCAACCCTCATCAAAGCTCCTTAACGCGGATATTGCGATACCACACGGGCTTGCCGTGGTCCTGGAATCCGAACGCCCCGACCCTGGCAGAATCTTTGTACGCCGTGTTGAACTTGTTCTTGGTCCCGTCGGGGTTCTTGTTCGGCTCGGTCCAGTTGTCCAGATCAATATCGATTACCTGCCTATCGTTCATCACGACGCTGATCCTCGAGCCTTTGGCCATAATCGTCATCCGGTTCCACTCGCCCGCCGGCTTGACGGAATTGACGCTCGGCTCCTGAATATCGTAGATCGCCCCGCAGTCGTACTTCGTCGCTTTTTCCTTACCGTGCGAGTCATATATCTGCACCTCAATCCCCGTCTGCACAGGGTCGTTGATATCAGCGGTGCGGAAGAAAACGCCGCTATTGGTCTGGCTATCCACCTTGAATTCCAGATCGAGGATAAAATCCTCGTACTCCGCTTTAGTCCATATACTTCCGCCGCCCTTGCGCGTCAGCACCCTGTCCTCCACAGCCCAACTGCCCGGACTGAACTGGCAATTCGACAAATCATCCGCAACCACGTCCTCCCAGCCTTTGGTCGCCGGATGACTCGTCAAAGACCCCTTAGGCCCGGCCGCACAAGACCCCAAAACCAATACCGCCCCAAACACGAAACCTATTGACGCTACTCTTCTATACGACATAACATGCCTTCATAAAAACGATATTTCCAACTACCGCAATCAGACTCACACACTTAACCACAATTGTACCCGTCAAGCCCAAATCACACAAGCGCTTTTTCAAACCAACAATCCCTTGCAACCGCCCCCTATCCTCTGATAGACTATACGCCAAGAGACTCAACCAATGAAACCCAAAACGATCAAGAGACTAATAGCAGCCGCAATCATCACAGCAGTCTTGACAATCGCCCTGATTCTTCGCTGGCCCTCGATCCCAAAATACGAAATCACCGACCTCGGCTTCTGTGGCATGTCGGGGCACGTCAGCGCCATAAACAACGCCGGCCAAGTTGCCGGCTGGTCCCGCTATTATTCCGGCTCTCCTGAACGAAGCATTACCTTCGTCTGGGACGCAGTCAACGGCAGGAACGACCTACAGACACCCGAAGGAAAGGAAAGCCTCGGCAATGATATAAATGATAAAGGCCAGGTTGTCGGGTGTCTGTTCGAGACTGCGACCAGGCAACGACGCGCGTTCATCTGGGACGAGGAAACCGGCATGACCGACCTGGGCACACTCGGCGGCAACTCAAGCGAGGCCGAAGCCGTCAACAACAAAGCCCAGGTAGTGGGCAGGGCAGAAACTACAAGCGGGCGAAGACACGCCTTCATCTGGGACAAGACCGGCGGAATGAAGGACCTCGGCACTCTCGGAGGAATTATCAGTCTTGCGATGGACATCAACGACAAGGGCCAAGTGGTCGGTATTTCATCTCTGGCAAACGGGCAGATACGTGCGTTTCTCTGGGAACAGAGCGCCGGGATGACCCATATCGGGACACTTGGCGGCCCAACCAGCTATGCCGACGCTATCAACAATTCAGGCCAAGTGGTCGGGACAAGTGACAAGAATGGCTGCGAGCGCGCTTTCATCTGGGAAAAAGGCAAGGGCATCACAGAGCTGAATCTGCCCGGCCGGCAGAACTACGCCACGGAGATCAACGATCAAGGCCAAATTATCGGCGGTTTTGAAACGCGAGGATTCCTGTTCTGGAAAGCTCGCGAAGGCCGATGCCTGTGGGACCCCAAGTATGGCGCTATTGACATGGACGGGGTAGTGCCGTCAAGGACCCGTCTGCAGTGGGTAGCAAACATAAACAATAACGGGCGGATAGTTGCCATTCAGGATTCCAAACCCGGCAAGGACCACATCATCATCCTGACGCCAAAAGACAAATCGAATCCAAGCGACAAGTAAACCTCCCGCGACCCCGCACACTCGAATTACCGATGCAATATCGGGCCTTTCTCCCTTCTCGTTTTATTTATGAGTTCTGTATAACGCATCTGTCACCGGTTCACTTGCTCGTGGATTTTCGGAACTGAAATGCGTACAAATCCGCGTCGCGCATTACGAAACGCAGCCGAATCGGTCTCCCGGCCAGTTCGCCGATCGCGCTGCCGCCGTTCCATTTGACTATGCGGTTGATCTCATTGGCGGTATAAATCTCGTCGCAGTCAGCCAGC
>DATEBC010000464.1:0-6150 GCA_035288065.1 Sedimentisphaerales bacterium
GCAGGAAATCGTCGATACAGTGTCTTGGCTCGATGCCGTAATGCTTGCACACGGCCCTGTAAATTATGATCATCCCTGCGATCTTGCCGTCCAGCGAATAGCCCGCAACGTGCGGCGTGCCGATATCGACCATTTTCAGAAGCTCGGTGTCGATGTTCGGCTCGTTCTCCCAAACATCCAGCACAACGCCCTGCAGGCGGCCCATTTTGATTGTGGCGATCAACGCGGCGCTGTCAACCACCGCGCCGCGGGAGGCGTTTATAAAAACGCAATTCTTGCGGAGCGATTTGAAGAACGCTTCATCGGCCAGATGATACGTCTTATCCTTCCCCTCGAAAGTCAACGGCGTATGCAGCGTGAGAAAATCGCAATCGAGAAGGTTTCCGAGCGGCAGATAATTCGGATCGCCGGTTTGCCTTTGCAGCGGCGGATCGTTCAGCCTAAGCTCCAGCCCGAGCGTCCGGCACTTCTTTGCCACTCGGCTGCCCACATTTCCGACGCCTATGATTCCGATAGACTTGCCTTCGAGATCAATATGGTGCTTCTGCGCGATCTCAAGGATCGCAGCTATGACATACTCCGCCGCACTATTCGCATTTGAGCCGGGCGCAGATGCAAAGGCGATATTGTTCCGCCTCAGATAGTCAGAATCGACGTGGTCGAAGCCTATGGTCGCCGTACCCACGAATTTGACCCTGCTGCCCGCCAGCAGCCTGGCGTTTACCGGCGTGATGCTGCGAACCAGCAGCACATCGGCGTCGCCAATCGCGTCGGACGTTATCTCCCGCCCGCCAACGACCTCTACATCGCCAATCGACGAAAAGCACTCCCGTACATAGGGTATATTTGCATCAGCGACTATCTTCATCTAATACACTCTTCACCATCACTGACAATCTAAGCCACTCAGATTGCCGCTGCGAAACCGGCCAAAGGCGGGTCGCAGCAACCTACTCTGATGTCATTCCCGCGCAAGGCCTGCCCTGAGCGAAGCCGAATGGGCGGGAATCCACTCACCCGTCAGACTGCTGGATACCTGCCTTCGCAGGTATGACAAGGAAAACCGGTCAGTTTGAGTAAAGCTCAAAACCCGCGACCTTCGTGCCGCATTCCGGGCAAGAGCCGTTCTTTATCTTGTTGGCATTGATTGTGTAGCCGACTCTGTCTATCAATTTGGCGTTGCAGTGATAGCAGAAGGTGCTCTCGGCCTGGGCGCCGGGCACATTGCCCAGATAGATATAATGCAGGCCCGCCTCTTTGCCAATCTCGAAGGCCCGCTCCATACGCGCAATCGGCGTAGCGCGGGAGCGGAGATATTTGTACTGCGGATGAAATCGGCTGACGTGCCACGGAACATCGGCCCCGGCATTTGTCACGATGAAATCGGCAAGCTGCCTCAACTCTTCATCCGAATCATTTTCGCCCGGCAGGAGCAGCGTGGTGATCTCCATCCAGATATTCGTTTCGTTGGCAATATGGCTGATCGTATCAAGTACGCCCTGCAACCGCGCTTTGCAGAGCCGGCGGTAGTAATCCTCGCTGAAGGCCTTGAGGTCAACGTTGATGCCGGCGAGCCACGGGGCGGCGAAGTCGATCGCCTCTTTGGTCATATAGCCGTTGCTGACGAACACGTTTGCCAGGCCCCTGGTCTTGGCAAGCCGCCCGCAATCCCTGCACAGCTCCATGAAAACGGTCGGCTCGGTATAAGTATATGCGATGCTCTTACAGCCGCTGCGTTCGGCGGCGTCAACAATCTCCTGGGCGCTTATAGCCTGGCCGTCGATTCGCCCGTTCTCAGCGGGCATCTGGCTTATCTGCCAGTTCTGGCAGAAATCGCACTGGAAATTGCAGCCCATCGCAGCAATAGAGAAACTCTTGCTGCCCGGCTGAAAATGAAACAGGGGCTTCTTCTCGATGGGGTCCGGATTCGCCGAGCAGACATTATGATAGTTGAGCGAATAGAGCTTGCCCGCGATGTTTTGCCGAACGCAGCACCGGCCGAGCTTGCCCTCGTCAATCACACACCGCCAGTTGCAGAGCCCGCAGCGAACCTTCCCTTTCGCCGCAGCTTCCCAAAGCACAGCTTCGACGAGATTCTTGGCCTCCGTCGCCATCATCTTGTTCCTTTTTTTCCATCTATCCGAAAGGCGGACCGGTAAAGCCCTGCCCGCATCGTTTGCACCGACTGATTAGTCTATCATTTCAGACGATAGACGCCAAGAAGCAATTATTCTACCGAGTAATCGAAGCGACTCATTTCTGAGTATGATGCGGGATTGTATGCAAGGATAATCTGGGGGACGAATCCTGCCGGAACTTCGGTTGTGCCCGAACGATTGAAGTAAAGGTCGCTGTTGCCGCTTAATGTCATCTCCTCGTCGGCGTAGTTTATGATTGACCCGTTGATTATTCCCCCGGCATTTCCGAAGAATTCAATGCCGTTGCCGGCTATCGCCCCATTTATCGTATCAAAGCTGCCTCCGAAAGACAGATGAAAGCCCGGCGCCATTGCGAAGGTCCCCGTTTCGTCTCGAAGGTCGGCGAATTGGGGCTCATCGGGCAGCTCGCTTACAGATCGACTGGACACATTGCCGCGGAATTCGATTTGGTTCGTTGCTGAATCATCTTCGACGTCTCCGTCGCCCACGATTATCCCTATTACGTCGGCTGTGCCCGTGAACGTTACGACGTTCGGCGTTTCGACAAAGATAACTCCCCTCAAGGTCGCGTGGCCTGAAAAGGTGGGGTCCGTGTCCGCCAATATTCTTACATTCTCAAGGACTATGTCGGAGCTTGTGTCGGTGTTGGAATCGACTATGTTGATGAGGAAAGGCTCAAAATAGGCCGGGTAGGGTTCGGGAAATTCACTCGGCGCAACGCCGAAGTCAACATGGTTCTCTATCGCCTCATCGCCCGTCTCGCCGCCTATCCCCGCCTGGCCGCCCTGGAGATCCACCGTTGCGATAGGATTGGCGATGCTGACGTCGCCGGCAATCTGCGAATTGCCTATTATCGATAGGGCCAATGCGGAATTCTCGCTCTCGATATAGACGCTTGATTCGATAGAGACATTCACGCCGTCGAGTTCGATATTGCCGCTCAAGGACAGAGGTCCTTTCGTCGCCACTCCGAAGTCAAAGACGCTGTTTGCTCTCTGGCCGTAATCGTAATCCACTCTGATCGTCCGCGTGAATTGGCCGCATGTGCCTGTGATATGGAGCTGCAGCGTATCAGCATCGAGCTGCGAGATCAAGGCCCAGAAGCTCTTCCCATTGGTTGAGTCGAGCGTTACAGGCGGAATATACAGAGCCGATCTGACAGGATACGCCGCGATGTTTGTGATTCCATTTGCCGCAAGGTCGTTTGAAAGGTAAGTTTCAACCTCATTGAACATCTCGGCGGTCGGCGTTGTTCCCGAGAATGAAACACGGCTAAGCCAGTAGCGGAGCACTTCATACCCCGACTCGGCGCAGGCCCTCGCAGAGTCGGCTTTTTGCTGATTCGAGGCAATCTGACTGTTTACGCCCGATATTGCAGCCATTGATACGGCCAGCGCCGAGAATACGAGCACAAATATCATGGAGATGATAAGCGCAAAAGCGCTGCGTTCGTGGTTTCGTCGTTCTGCGGGTGTCATTTTCTCCCCTACTCGGAAAGCATCCCACGTTTTCAAATGTTGATAACGTCTATGAACCAAGTAAAGTATAAGCGACATTCAGGGTTCTGACAAACGCCCGCACCCAGAATATCGCAGCAGATGCAGTACATAAGCCCCGTGCATGTGCTTGCGTTTATTGGCCTGGAGGCTATGCAGTTTCCGGCTGCGGTTCAGGGTCGTTGGGATCGCCGTCAATCACAGTCTCAAAGGCGCATTCGGGCTGCGGTTCATTGGGGTCATCCTCGATAGACAGGGCCGGACTAGCGCCGCATATCCCTGCGCTGCCAACGGTTACCATGGTCATCGAGAACACAGCCGTAAACGCGGCAAGCACCAGAATGTTTAGTAACGAACTTTTCATTTTCTCTTCCCCTTAAATATTTGTGGATTACTGGATATTCACTTTCTTTCACTGAACTATATCAACTTCCTTCACAGTAGGTTTCCTGCATGGGTTTTATTATAATCGGACTTGTGATGCCGCTCGGAAGCATCTTGTCTTCTTCCGGCGTAATGCTGATAACGCCGATATCGCCGAGTTCGGTTGTTTCGGAGCCGCCGTCGTCGAGCGTGGCGCCGATGTTGGTGACATATCCGGAACTCCATGCCGTCGTGTCGCACATCGAGATAATTGTCCCGTAGATCTGGGCATTGCCGCGCACGTCAACAATCCCGCCGACTATCGCGCCGGTCAGCACATTGTTGTCGCTCGCATCGGGGTTGGTGTTGCCGAGGTTGACATTGAAATGAGGAGCCAGGATGGTCGCTTCATCCAGCCCGGAGTCATTGTTGAACGTCGCTTCTCCCGTAAAGTAGAGGGTATTGTACTGCCATTTGAAGACCTGGGGAACGTCGGTTATAATAGTCCCCTCGAATGCGCAGTCCTCAAACCGGACGTTGTTGTACCCCGTGCTGCCGGTTTTATAGCAGTCGATGTACAAAACGCCGGCGAAAGTGCAGTTTCTGAAAAGGGCGTTATAGTTGTCCGGCAGCCGCACATTCGTGAAGGTCTGGTCCTCGTAAACGTACCGCGTGAGTTTCCTGTTCGAGGTGCTGCTCGGAGTCCCGTCTCTGGGGTAGTTGTAGTTGCCCGAAGCGTGCGGAAAATATTCGACCTCCCTGTCGCCTGTGGGACAGGTGGGGATGTTGGTGAGGCCGGAACTGTAGCAGTCCGTGTCGTAGTCTGCTATGTCCATACCCGGCATATCGTCGTACGGCTGGCCATAATTGATGCCTTCGTGGCTGGCCTTGACTTCGTCTTCCTCGCTGTAAACTCGGTCTCCATATTCGTCGAAGATCGGATTATCATCCTCGTCAAGCGTTTCCAGTTGATAGTCCTCTGCTTTGATCTGGTCGAGAGTCAAAACCGTATTGATAGTCCCTAATACGGCGCTGTCGCTGGTCATATTGTATGGCGATATTTCCGGCCTGTCCCACGAGCTGAAGATGTCGCCGTTGATAGTCGTCTCGCCCGTAAGCCACATTCGCCCTCTGCTGGCGATCGCGTAGCTGAGAACCTCGCAGTCTTTGGTGATTTGCATTTCCATGTTCGCCTGCCTGGTTGCTTCGCCGCTTGTGCCGGTTGAGCGGACCAGAAGCTTACGACGGTCACCATAATAGCGGTAGAACCTCACCGCGAACTCGGTTCCTGAACTGCCGAGGTCCAGCGATGATGCAATGATCTGATCGCCGCTTCCATATAGATCACTGAAGGGCGATGAGGGTGGAACCACCTTTCCATCAAGCTGGGCCCCCTGAAACCGCACGCACAGGCTCTCCCAGGCTGCATCGGCCTCGGCATCGGAGACGAAGTTGTTGCCTGTCTCGGGCAGGGTGACGCTCGAGACGACGTATCTTGCGCACTCCAGCCCCGATTGAGCCACGGCGAGCGCCAAATTGGCCTTGTGATGATTCGATGCGATTTGGGCGTTCGCGCCGGATATTGTCGCCATAGATACCGCCAGGGCGGAAAATATGATGACAAATATCATGGAAATGATCAGTGCAACGCCACGCTGCTTGTTGAAAACAAACTTTCCTGTGGGTTTCATTTTCTCCCCTATCGGAAAACATCCCACCCGCCGTAGGCGGTCTGGCAACTTCTATAAGCTACCTAAAGCATAAGAAACGTTTGACCGGAGACAAAAAACCGAAATAAGTCGGCGGAGAAGAAACTCGGCAGTCAAAGGTCCCATATAACCTGCCAAAACACTTGGTGATGGGATTTCACTGTCAGGATGCGGCTTCTTGCTCGGCGAAATATGAGCTGCGGGCGTAGGGCGACGAGATCACCCAGGAGAATCCCAGTTGCATAGCTTTCTGCTTCCATTTGTCGAATTTGTCGGGGTGAATATACTCGACTACTTCGAGAGAATCCGCAGACGGCTTGAGATATTGGCCGATTGTGATTCTCTCGCAGCCGACGCTGCGGAGGTCTTTCAGCACCTGCTCTACCTCGGCGTCGCTTTCTCCCAGGCCGAGCATAATTGATG
>DATEBC010000465.1:0-3207 GCA_035288065.1 Sedimentisphaerales bacterium
AGAAGCGACTCGCTCATCATGCTCATAAGAGTGCATGGGACGACGCCAAAGAATTCTTCAAGGCTTGTCCAGCATTGGACGGCGGTGCCGGCCAAGTCGTTCTCTTTGAGCCATCGGTCGAGGACAAGGCCGAATTTGGCCATCTTCAACAGGCAGTCGGCGGGGATCGATTCGGTCGAGATGTATTTTTGAATGGCGTTCATTTTTCCTTTGACGGTCCTGTCGTTGTCGGCGAGGCGGGCGACCATACCGAGGATTTCGGAGAGGTCTATTGTCTGGATGGAGATGCCCGACAGTTCGAGGATTTTCTCGCTGAAGCGGACGGTGTTGAAGGCGTTGGGCCTGGCGCCGACGGCGCCGAAGCGGACGTTTTTGAGGCCCCTGACGATTCTGCAGACGGATGCGAAGTCGTCGAGATCCAGTTTGAATTCGGCGGAGTCGGCCTTGACGGTGTGCGATTGGGTCAGCGTGAATGGGATGCCGGCCTGCCTGAGGTTGTTGGAGACGCTGATCTTGCCGCAGAAGGAGTCGCGACGATCGGCGATTGTCATTTTGGCCTGGGTGTCAGGCTCGGCGTGGATTAGGATGGGGACGTTGAGGCCGGAGCGCTTGATTGTCTCTGCGACGCCTTTTTCATCGCCGAAGTTGGGCAGCGTGACAATGATGCCGTCGATCTTGCCGCTGTGTTTTGCGAAAAGCTCGGCACACTCCTTGGCGTCGGCGTAGGTTTCGACGGCGCCATATTTCGTTTGCTGCATCGAGAGGGCGACGGTTTCAAAGCCTGTCTTTTTCAAGACGTCAAGTATGTCTTTTCGTCCCTGTTTTGCCAGGGCGTCGGGGAAGAAGCCGCGATTGCCGACGATTACTGCGAATGTTGTCTTTTTCATGTTTATTTCTCCTATCGGTTTTTGATAGCCACTAAGGCACGAAGACACTAAGAAACATTATAGGAAATGATGTGCGGTGCACACCCTACCTTTCTATAGAAAATGGTGTGCGGAGCACACCCTACCTTTAATTAGACACGGATTAACTTGGCGCGGCTTCGCTTCGCTCAGCCGCAACCAAACCCGAAGCACTAAATTCGAGATCCGAAATCCCGCAAGGGGTCCCATACGGGACAAATTCAAATGACTAAAACTCAAAATCCAAAATAAGCTGCAACCTCTTGCTATCACAGGAGTTACGACGGCATCGGCACAAAATCAAGCAAGAAAGACAAGAAGTTGACGGTTTGTGGTACTGATTTACATTGTTTATGTATATTTGGATTCCCGCCTTCGCGGGAATGACAGTAAGGTTTATTCACTTCTTCAAGACAGAGAGCGACTATTGTTTGTTTGGGTGTTGTTGGCCGTAGTAGGCGTTTTCTCCGTGTTTTCTTAGATAGTGTTTGTCGAGCAGGGACTTGGCTATTGGGTCTTGCTGCGCGTTTATTGTTATTGTGCTCAGCGCCATTGCCGCTATTTGTTCGAGGACGACCATTGATTCAACGGCTGCTGATGCGTTTTTGCCCCAGGTGAAAGGGCCGTGGTTGGCGACGAGAACTGCGGGGAAGTGCATCGGGTCCATACCTGCAAACCGCCGGACAATCATCCTGCCGGTGTTCAGCTCGTAGTCAGTTTTTATTGTGTCTTTAGTCATTACGTCGGTGAGGGGCACGGGGCCGTAGAAGAAGTCGGCGTGGGTCGTGCCGAAGCAGGGGATTTCGCGGCAGGCCTGTGCCCATGCGGTTGCGGCGGGGGAATGAGTGTGACACACGCCGCCGATTGCTTTGAAGTTTCTGTATAGTTCGAGATGCGTGGGCGTATCGGAGGACGGGTTCAATGCTCCATCGAGCTTGTTGCCATCGAGGTCGAGCAGGACGATCTTTTCGGGAGTGAGGTCTTCGTAAGCAACGCCGCTTGGCTTGATGGCCACGACGCCGGCGGAGCGGTCTATTGCGCTGATATTGCCCCAGCTATATATGACGAGGTTGTGGCGGGGAAGCTGGATATTCGCATCGCAGACGGCTTTTCTGAGTTGGTCGTGCATAATCAGGATTGTGTCAAGTACCGTTTCTTGAGTTAAACCTGCGGTAAAACCGCAGGCTAAATAGCTTTGCGTGCGATTACAAGTCCTTTAAGTCAACAAGCATCAGGTTTCTCAGGCATTGGCGAGGTCTTTTGTTCTTAGCAGGGCCTTCATCAGATTGCCGAGCTCTGCGGATGAATCTTTCAGGCCGAAGGCGTCGTGGAGCTGCTTATAGAGTGTGTAAAGCTGCTTGTATATTTTTTGGTTTTCCGCGATCGGTTTGAAAGTGGCGTCTTTGATTCCGCACATTGCGGCCTGGGCGTCGGCAAAGGTGTCGCAGCCTCCGCTTTGGCTGCCTGCCACTACGGCTCCTGCGATAGCGGCGCCGAGTGCACAGCTTTGGGCGGAGCGAGAGATTTTCATTTCTCTGCCGGTGACGTCGGCGTAGATTTGCAAGAGCAGGGGGTTCTTCTCGGCGATTCCGCCGCAGTTTACTACCTCGGCTACTTCGACTCCGTACTCTTCGAACCTGTTGATGATTGTCAGTGCGCCGAAGGCGGTAGCCTCGATGAGCGCTCGGTATATCTCTTCGGGCTTTGTGTGGAGAGTTTGGCCGAGGAGCAGGCCTGTTAGCCTCTGGTCCACGAGGATTGTTCTGTTGCCGTTGTTCCAGTCGAGTGCGAGCAAGCCTGATTGGCCCGGTCTTAGTTTGGCGGCTCTTTCGGTAAGTGCTTCGTGCGAGCCTTCATTCCGGCCGCCCGGCTGGATGTAGTTTACGAACCAGTTGAAGATATCGCCGACGGCGGACTGGCCTGCTTCGAGGCCGAAGAAGCCGGGCAGGATTGAGCCATCGACTATTCCACATATTCCGGGTATGTCGGCGAGTTCCTGGTCGGCGGGGGATACGAGCATATCGCAGGTGCTCGTGCCGATTATTTTGACGAGCTTTCCGGGTGCGATGCCTGAGCCGACTGCTCCGAGGTGAGCGTCGAAGGCGCCGACCGCAACGGGGATGCCGGGGGTAAGGCCGAGCTTCTTGGCCCATTCGTCTGTGAGGTCTCCCGCTTTGGTTTGGACGGTGTGGGTTTCGCCGTAGAGGCGGTCGCGGAGCTTGCCGAGCCTCGGGTCGAGCTTTGCGAGAAATTCTTTAGCCGGCAGTCCGCCCCAATCGCTATTGAACATAGCCTTGTGGCC
>DATEBC010000466.1:0-2120 GCA_035288065.1 Sedimentisphaerales bacterium
TATTGAGCTGGTCGGTCGGTGCGAAGAGATTGAGCTGCAGAGGCTGCTGTCTCGACCGGAGGACACGAAGAACTGTTTCTTCAGTATCCACGCTGGCGCAGGCGGGACCGAGAGCTGCGACTGGGCGAGCATGCTTTTGCGGATGTACACGCGTCACTTCGAGGCGCACAAATACAAGTTCGAGGAGCTTGATATCACCCCGGGCGAGGAGGCGGGCATTCGGTCGATCACGCTGCGGGTGAGCGGGCCTTTTGTCTTCGGCAGGCTCTCGTGCGAGGTGGGCGTGCATCGGCTCGTGCGGATAAGCCCGTTCGATTCCAACAAGAGGCGGCATACGAGCTTCGCGGCGGTCGATGTCACCCCGGAGTTCGAGGAGGATATCGACATCGAAATAAACGATGAGGATCTTAGGGTCGATTTCTATCGGGCCGGCGGGGCGGGCGGCCAACACGTTAACAAGGTCAGCTCGGCTGTTCGGATTACCCATCTGCCGACGGGAATCGTAGTTCAGTGCCAGAATGAGAGGAGCCAGCATAAGAACCGAGCACAGGCGATGAAAGTGCTCAAGTCGAAGTTATATGTCCGCGAGCAGCAGAAGCGCGATGCCGCGGTTGCGAAACTCTACGGCGAGAAGGGCGAGATTGCGTGGGGCAGCCAGATTCGCAGCTATGTTCTGCAGCCTTACCAAATGGCTAAGGACCACAGGACTGATTACCAGGTGGGCAATGTCGAGGCGGTGCTGAACGGAGATCTCGACGGATTCATTGAGAGCTACCTGCAGCATCGCGCCAAGACGCGGACGCAGAACAATTGAGCCACGAAGACACGAAGGCACCAAGAGCGCATGGAGAAAAAATACAACGAGCCGCGACCGTAAGGGAGCGGGTAAGCCACAGAGACCGCAAATAGAGAATGGAAAAAGGTCATAACAAGCCGCGACCACCAGCTTGCCCCTTATGGGGGAGCGGGTAAGCCGTGCGAAGACTTACGAGCCGCCCTGGCGTGACGTGACAGATGACAGAGTAACAAAGAAGTGTCGCCTTATTAGGACAAAACAAAATGAAAGAGATTATCAGTGTTGACTTGAAGGCGCGTAAGATTGGGCCGGACGTTGCGGGGTGGAAGACTGATATGCTTGTTGTGGGGTGCTTCTCAGATCAGAAGCGTGCCGATGACCTGGTCAAGGAGCTGGATCGAAGGGTCGGGGGGGCTATTGGGCGATTGAGCTTGTTGGGCGATTTCGAGGGCAAAGATGAATCCAGCGCGATTGTCTATGGCAACCGGAAGACAGGGGCCGGAAGGATTCTGCTGGTTGGTTTGGGCGAGAAGAAGAAAGCGACGCTGGATACCGTTCGTAAGGCTGCGGCGATTGCCGCCAAGAAGGCTGTGAAGCTCAAGGCCGGGAACGTGGGCCTTGCACTGCACAGTGCGTTTGCCGGGCAGTTCGACCTGGAGGCCGTCGGCAGGGCTATCGCCGAGGGGGCTTACTTCGGCAGCTATCGGTATGACGAGTATGTTACCGGCGGCGAGAACGGTCGATTGAAGTCGTTGAAGGTTACGGTTATTGATCCGGATTCGGCGAAGATTAAGAGGCTTGGCAAGGGCGTTGCCGACGGCGTTGCGCTGGGCGGGGCTCAGAGCTATGCCCGGACGTTGGCGAATCGCCCTGGTAATGTTATTGATCCGCCTGCATTGGCAACGGAGGCTAAGAAACTGGCTCGAGGGCTGAAGAATGTCACCTGCACCGTTTTTGACGAGAAGCAGTTGAAGGCCAAAGGGATGGGCGGCGTGCTTGCCGTTGGTTCGGGGTCGAAGAGCGGGCCGAGGTTTATTGTCTTGAAGTACAACGGCGGGCCGAGGGCGGCGGGAAAGCCGACGGTCGGCCTTGTAGGAAAGGCGATAACGTTCGATTCGGGCGGCATAAGTATTAAACCGGCGTCGGACATGGACCAGATGAAGCTGGATAAGTCCGGCGGAATAGCGGTTCTGGCGACAATTCGGGCGATTGCGCAGTTGAAGCTCCCCTTGAATGTCTATGGCATAGTGCCGTCGGCGGAGAATATGCCGGGCGGGTCGAGCTATCGCCCGGGCGATATTGTCACGACGTACAGCGGCAAGAC
>DATEBC010000467.1:0-2688 GCA_035288065.1 Sedimentisphaerales bacterium
TGCAGGATGTGCTCTTCGGTGTATGCAATCGCATTGCACAGCTCGCGGAGCTTCCTGCCCGTGGGCGGAGGAGTAACGCCGAAGACCGCGTCGTTCGTCTTGGCCGAGGCCAAATGATGCGACCATGGGCAGACGCCGCAGATGCTGGTGACGATCCGCGGCAGCTCCTCAACCGGTCTTCCTATGCAGAACTTCTCGAAACCGCGAAGCTCAACCACATTGACAAAAGTGTCGGCTACGTTGCCGCTGTCGTCAAGGTTTATCGTGAGCTTGGCGTGGCCCTCTAACCTGGTTACGGGGGCGATAGTGATAGTCTTCATTTACATATACCTCCTTACTACTTTGGACGCGCCGGCAAGGGCCTCAATCGATTCTGGCCGCCTATGTACCTGTTGAGAAGGGCGCGTCTGTCCGGCACTTGTTTTGCATCGAGTCCGATAGATGAGATAGCGCTCATCATATCCACAAGAGGATTGGCGCCCTTGCGAATGGGGCCGAAGCACCCCCGGCAAGGCATATATCCCTTGATGCAACGAGGAACCGTCACGCCGCCTTCTTCCTTATGGCCGCAGCCGGCCAGCGTCACCGGGCCGAGACACAAGTAGCCCTGCTCCATAAAGCACCTCGTGTTGTCCCAGGGCTTGCTCTGGTCGAAACTAAGCGAGTCCAGCGTCCTTTTGATTGCGCCGCCTGAGGCCTTCTTCTCACGTTTCACCGGGCACTCGTCGCAGACGCTTCTTTCCGGTATCGAAAAGCTCTCGCCTTTCAACAGCGCCGTCAGGGCCTTGACAACCATGTCGGGATTCATCGGACAGCCCGGAATCCGGACATCCACATCTACAACCTCATCCACAGCATACACCCTGTCCAGGAGCGGCGGGAGATTCTCGCTGGGCGTCTTGGCCGAATCGGTCGTCTTGCAGTCCCTATAGACCTTGTGGTAGAGCTCCTCGAGCGGGAACATGTTCGCCAGCGCGGGAATGCCGCCGAAGCACGCACACGAGCCCAGGGCAATCAGCGTGTCGCACTTCTTCCTCATTTCCTCGGCAACGTGCTTCTCCTTTTCATTTCGGACGCCTCCCGAGATCATTCCGATATCGGCTTCGGGAATCTCCATCTCGGTCTTCTCTCCTGTCTGCCCGAAATACTTGTGGTCCATAAGGACCGGCATGTGGACAAATTCGAGCTCGGGCAGCAGGTCAAGGAGCGGCTCGCCGATGTCCAATATCGTGACCTCACATCCGCCACAGATGTTCAGCCATTCTTCTGCTACTTTAACTGCCACGGTATTACCTCCTTTCCAAGAGATATAGATGCTTACGACCATTCTTCTGCTACTTTAACTGCCACGCACACTGTCATTCCGGCCTTGAGCCGGAATCCACCCCGCCAAGGCGGGGTAAACTGGATTCCCGCCTGCGCGGGAATGACAGTTTCAAAGCCGTAGTGTTAATTATGTTTTATCGCTGCTTTTCTTGGCAAGCTGCTGTTCCACTCTTTCCAAAAAGGCATGGGGGGCGATGCCCTTCTCTATGTAGTCATCGACAGGCAGGAACTTCTCGTGAATCTTATCGCCCGGAAAATTGAAACCGGTCTGCTCGGACATAGACGTCAACATCAATATGGGCATCTTGTCAAACCGGGTGTCTTTTCTGATCTTCCTGGCAAGGACAAATCCGCCTGCGCCCTTTCCCATCATGATATCCAGAATAAGCAGGGCCGGGATTGCCTCTTCGAGCTTGGCGAATCCCTCGTCCGGATCGTAGGCGAACCGAACCTCGTATTGCTTTGTTTCAAGAATAGCTTTTGTGATCGCCACGAAATCCGGATCATCATCGACGATCAATATGCCTGGAGCAGTCATCTTTTCTCCTTTGCCAACGACAATATTCCCGTACAACAAAAACCCTGTTGCGCCGCCCGGAGCGGCACATCGGTCCGCTTCTTTAAGACCGCAGGGCCGCCCGCCGGGGGCGGGTCGGCTTCTATTCCAGCACGACCTCAGTGACTATGCGCCGTGTGTAGAGAATCACCTTCCCGTCCTCGCGACACGTCTGGACCTCGAATCCCTTTTCAGCATACTGCTTCTCAACAGCGCCTGCCTTCTCTTGGCTGTCGTACTCTTCGCCGTCCCACATGAATTTCTTGCCGTCGAAGAAACGAGCTTGTTCTGCCATATTCATCAATCCTGAAAAATCTCGTTCATAAGCACCTGCGCCTTACAAGACGCAACAAAATCCTTAAACCGACTGTCATTCCGGCCTTGAGCCGGAATCTACTCCGCCTCGGCGGACTAAACTGGATTCCCGCCTGCGCGGGAATGACAGTTTCAAAACCGAGCGCGATCATACTTTGTATGGACTCGGGCCGAGCTTGCGAACCGTCTTAGTCATTTCCCGCATAACCTCGGCGAATCGGGGCCCCTCCGATGCCGAGACCCATTCCAGCCTGAATCGCTCCTGCTCCAGTCCGAAGTCCTCCAACATTAGTTCAATCGCCTCTTTTCGGTTTTCAGCTTTAAGGTTGCCCTCCAGGTAGTGGCAGTCGCCGATATGACAGCCGCAAATAACCACGGCATCGGCCCCTTTCGTCAGCGCGTCAATCACAAGGTTCGGATGCACCATCCCGGAACACATCACGCGAATAATGCGCATATTAGGCGGGTACTGCAGACGCGATACGCCGGCC
>DATEBC010000468.1:0-2485 GCA_035288065.1 Sedimentisphaerales bacterium
CCTCTGGAAAAAGCCAACCCTCATAAACAACGTCGAGACCTACGCCGCCGTGCCCTGGATCATTCGCAACGGCGCCGCAGAATTCGCGCGCCTCGGTACAGGCGCCAGCAGAGGAACCAAGGTCTTCGCTCTGGCCGGCAAGATTGCCCGCGGAGGCCTGATAGAAGTGCCTATGGGAATCTCAATACGCGAGATTGTCGAGGATATCGGCGGCGGCATCGCAGGCGGCCTGCGCTTCAAGGCCGTCCAGGTCGGCGGCCCTTCCGGCGGGTGCGTCCCGGCAGAACTGGCGGATACGCCTGTCGATTATGAAACACTGAAAGACGTCGGAGCGATGATGGGCTCCGGCGGGCTCGTTGTCCTCGATGAGACCGACTGCATGGTCGATATGGCAAGGTACTTCCTCGATTTCACGCAGAACCAGTCCTGCGGCAGGTGCGCCTTCTGTCGCATCGGGACCCGGCGAATGCTCGATATCCTCGATAGGCTATGCGCAGGCGAAGGGAAGAAAACCGATATCGACGAGCTCGAACACTTGGCGCAAATGATCAAGGCTTCCAGCCTCTGCGGCCTGGGCAAGACCGCCCCGAATCCGGTCCTTTCAACCATCAAGTATTTCCGCAGCGAGTATGAAGCGCACATCGAAAAACGCTGCCCTACCGGCAAATGCAGGGCGCTGATCACGTATTCGGTGACGGACGACTGCATCGGCTGCACACTCTGCGCCCAGCACTGCCCCGTTGACGCCATCGAGTATAAGCCTTATGAGAAGCACGAAATAGACGTCGAAAAGTGTATTCGCTGCGGAACGTGCAAAAATATATGTCCGGCTGATGCCGTTAAAGTTCAGTATGAGAATTCCGCTACAAAGGCACAAGGTTGAAAGTGAGCTAAAGTGAACTACAGTGAGCTAAAGTGACTAAAGTTATTGATGTTTGAACGGTTAAATGAATAGTGCGGCTTTGAAATTGTCATTCCCGCGCAGGCGGGAATCCAGTTTGGGCTCGTGGATTCCGGCTCAAGGCCGGAATGACAGTGTGCGGCCATCTTACTGAGAATGTTCACCTTGCTATTCAAAGTTCAATAGAACGAACCGAACCTGCAACACTTTTAGGCACTTTAGTCACTCCAGAGCCTTTAGTGTCTTAGTGGCAAGAATGAATGAAATGCCGAGACTAACCATAGACAACCGCGAAGTTGAAGTCCCCGCCGGTTCGACGATTCTCGACGCCGCCGCCAAGCTCGGAATCGATATTCCGACGCTCTGCTTCCTAAAAGACCTTGACCCTTCGACGAGTTGCATGGTCTGCGTGGTCAAGATCGCCGGATTGCCCAGCCTTGTTCCCGCCTGTGCGACGATTGCCACGGACGACATGAAGGTCGAGAGCGATTCAGAACGGGTTCGCGAGGCCAGAAGAGCGGCTCTGGAGCTGCTCCTTAGCGACCACCTCGGCGATTGCATGGGGCCGTGCCAAATGACGTGCCCGGCCCGAATGGATATTCCCCTGATGATTCGGCATATTGCCGCCGGCCGGCTGGCCGATGCGATTGCCACGGTCAAAAAGGATATCGCCCTGCCCGCCGTCCTCGGACGAATCTGCCCCGCGCCCTGTGAAAAATCCTGCAGACGGGCCGCACACGATGATGCCGTCTCGATCTGCCTGCTGAAGCGCTACGTCGCCGACGTCGATCTTGGCTCCGACAATCCTTACCTGCCTCAGTGTAAGCCTAAGCGAGGAAAACGCGTCGCAATAATAGGCGCAGGCCCTGCAGGACTCGCCGCCGCATATTATCTAACCCAGGACGGCTTCGATTGCACGATCTTCGACGACCACGATGACCCCGGCGGGACGCTTCGCTATGCTCTTTGTGGCACGGGCATCCTGCCCGTGCGTGAAAATCATCGGCAGGCCCCCCCTGGGGATGCCGATGCCACAAGACTGCCCCGCGAGGTGCTCGAAAGAGAAATCGCCTCGATTATGAAATTAGGCGTCGAGTTTCGCCCGCAAACGCGGATAGGCGATGCGCTATCGATAGAGACCCTGCGAAGGGATTTCGACGCTGTCTTTGTCGCCGTCGGCAAGCTGGACCAGGCCGACGCCGAGGCGATGGGCTTGCAGGCGGACAAGAATGGGATCGTTATAGAAGCCGCGACCTATCAGACCTCTGTGCCCGGCGTGTTCGCCGGCGGCGACGCCGTCCGCAATCGCAAGCTCGCCGTCCGCTCCGTCGCCGACGGCAAGGAAGCCGCCGCCGCAATAGCACAATACATCCTCGGCCAACCCGTAACCGGGCCGCAAAGACCCTTCAACACGCGCATCGGCAGGCTCAAAGAAGGCGAGATCGAAATCTTCCTCAGTAATGCAAGCGACAAACCCCGCCTAAAGCCAACGGCCGATGACAGCGTTTTCTCCGACGACCAGGCCCGCCACGAAGCAGCCCGCTGCCTGCATTGCGATTGCCGCAAGAGCGACCTGTGCAAATT
>DATEBC010000469.1:0-4065 GCA_035288065.1 Sedimentisphaerales bacterium
CCGGCGTTCTTGAAGAGGGAGGTCTGGACGAGGATGTGCTGCGTGCCTCCTTTGAGCTGGACGGCGTTGTCTTGTGAAAATCCGGCGTGTCCGACGAAGGTGCAGTCTTCGACGAGGCCGTGATGGCAGCCGACCATATCGATAGCGGAGCTGCCCCAGGCTTCAAAACGGCATCGGCGGATGGTGAAGTGATCAACGCCTGACATCTTGAGGGCATCGTGGTTTCCCTTTGGGCCTGTTTCGAGGATTGTTATGTTTTCGAGCGTGATGTGGTGGGCGGGGGTGTCGAATGAGCCTCCGTCGTCGATATTGATTCCGTTGGAGGGAAAGCCTTTTACTTTCAGGTTGCCGAGAGTGATATAGCTGCAATCGGCCAGATGGAATGCCTGGCTGCCGCCGGCGAACAGGGGCGGGTTGTTGGGGTCGGCGCCGTGGATAGTGATTGGGGCGTCTTTCGTGCCGGATGTGTCGGCCAGATAAATGCCGCCTGCATAGTCGCCTGGCGCAATCAGGAGCGTGTCGCCGGGCTTTAGCTTGGTGATCGCGGTGCGGAGCTGCGAAGAATTGTCTATAGAAATATCATCGGCTTCAAGGAGGGCAGAGGCCGTCAGGATCGTTATTAAAACGAAATACAGGGTTCGCTTGTGTCGTCTCATATTACTTCCACTTGGTCTTGCGTTCTTTGAGGAGATGTTCTCCGTGACAATCGGTGCAGTGCTTTTTGGAGTTTGAGTCGGCAAAGACTGGTTTATGCGGCTCTTGAGAGAGTTTGTCCTTAGAGTGGCAGCCGAGGCAGAAGGGGTTTACCTGGTTCTTGGCGTAAATCTTGTCCGGGGCTGTTCCGCTGCCTCCTGATGCCCAGGATTCGTCTGCGATGTGTTCATCCGATTCGCCGTGGCAGTGGTTGCAGCCCATGTCCTGCTTGGCGTGGATGACGGCGATTTTTTCCTGGGCATAATTTATGTGGCAGACGAAGCATCGGGAGTTATCTGCCATGTTGGCATCGGCCAGACCGGCGGCCGGGTCGTCGAGCAAGAGCGGCGGCTCGTCATTGAGGAGCAGGGGAACATCGTCCTCGAGAAGCAGGGGCTCTTCGTTTTTCGCAGGTTCCTTAGCCGCTACGGAATTGACTTGGGTTTCTTTGTCGGAGCAGCATGGCTTGCAGCCGGCCGACGCCAAAATAAGCACTGCGGTTGCGAGTATGAATAAACTGTGGTTAAGCCATGGCCTATCCATATTTCATATTTTCCTTCCCTGATAACAGATGCAACAAAGGCTATTCCCCGCTGTGCAGTAGGAGATTGCCACGGCCCTTTGGGCCTCGCAATGACATTTTACAGAAGTTTCGACAGAGCATAATCAATGGAAAGAATTGGCGTCAAGAGGTCCTTCGGTCTGTATAAAACGCGTTACTGCTCGCGAGCAAGGTCAGTCTCTGTTTTTTGGAAGCGGCAGGTTGGTTCTGAGTTCAAAAACGGTCTTAACCTCGTCTTCTGAGAGAGCGCGGTCGTAGAGGCGGAGGTCGTCGATCAGGCCGATGTAGCCTCTGCCTATTCTGACGTCCATCTCTTTGCCTGTGGTCAGGGGCCAAAGGTCGAGCAGGCCGATGTCGTCGATCTCAGCGATCTGGCCGTCCTTGTACAGCTTGACATCATCGTGGAGGTTGGGCAGTTCGGCCTCGGTGACTACGGCTGCGATGTGATGCCACTTATCATCATTCAGGTATTCTTTGATGTAGAGATAGCCGCCGTCGGGCGTGACGCCGATCCGACCCCTGATGAATCGGCAGTAGAACATCTTTCCGTAGTCATCTTCGCCCCAGGAAACGATCTCGCCGTCGGTCTTGCTTGTCTTAATCCATGCGGCGACGGTTCGTGGTTTTGTGCCGGTGATTCCCTTGTAGTCTTTAATTTGGACCATATCGTCTTTGCCGCCGAACTTGAGGGCTTTTCCGATCTTGCCTTCGGTGGAGTTCTTGTCGAATGACAGATCTCCTTTTAGTGTGCCTTTGCGTTTGAATTTTGAGGAATCTGCGGCGGTTTCGTCGAATTTCCACCAGCCGACGAGATTGGGGTCGGTGTCGAGGGTTTTTGGTTTGTCTTCGCCTGTGGCGGCAAAGGCCCATGCCAAGCACAACACCGACGCCAGAACGCAAAGAATTGGAAGGCTCGATTTTCTAACCATGCTGCTTTTCCTAATATGATGTCTCTTTCTCATAGGCTTAATCGCGCGGCACGAGTTTAATGCTGCTAACATAACAGATTGGCAAAAGCAATCCAAGAGTCAAGTCGCAAGATTCTGTGGGCTTTTTTGGAGCTGGTGTGGGGCGCGGAGTTGGGGTATGATAGTATGCAATAGTTGTGATGCCGGGTGGGTTGATTATCCCCTCTCCCATAAGGGGCAAGCTCATAGTCGGGGCTTGTGGTGGTCGGGGCTTTGTTGGATTGATTTTGATTGGGGGTTTGACTGATGAAGCGTGTTTGTTGTTTGTGTTCGGCGTTGCTGTTGGTGTCGGGGCGGGCGTTGTGTGCCCAAGAGACGCGGGGCGCTGAGGGTTTGGACGGCGTTATTTTGAAGAAGGTCCTGGATGTCGGCGATGCGGGGGAAAATCTGCTCAAGGACGATGCGTGGAGGCCCTGGGAGAAGGGATTCGAGAGGCAGGGGGAGGTTTTTGTTTGCGACAACGGCGGCGATGCGCAGGCGCAACGGGGCGTGTCTCAGACGGTGACATTGAACCAGACCAGGCCGGAGCCGATTGTGGCTTCGGCGTGGAGCAAGGCCGAGGGCGTGGGTGGCGGCCGTGACAGCGATTATTCCCTATATCTTGATTTGATCTACTCAGATGGGACGCCGTTGTGGGGACAGGTCGATACGTTCAATGTGGGCGGTCATGACTGGGAGAAAGCCCAGGTTGTTGTATTCCCGGAGAAGCCGGTGCGGTCGGTTTCGTTCCATACGCTGCTGCGGCGGCACGCGGGCAAGGCTTGGTTTCGCGATCCGGAGCTGCGAGTGATGAAGCCGCCGAGCGGCGCATCTTTGTTCGATGGCGTGGCGGTTACGCCGGTGCGTCCGGCGAGCGAGGGATTTGCGGTCCGCGACGTGAAGGCCGGCTCAGACTTTGTCGGCATTGAGCGCGCGGCGCTCGGCTTTAAGCTCGAGTATCTGACGGAGCGCCGTATGGACGCGGATTTTTATGATGTCACGTTGTCCGACACAACCGGCAAGGACAGGGCCGTCACTTTGATTTACACGGTCCCCGTTGCCGGCGACGATTGCCTGTGG
The DNA here is from genome assembly GCA_035288065.1 of Sedimentisphaerales bacterium. Lineage (GTDB taxonomy): Bacteria > Planctomycetota > Phycisphaerae > Sedimentisphaerales > Anaerobacaceae > JAFGCD01. The sequence continues at coordinate 3,283 of DATEBC010000469.1, forward strand.
CTTCAAGATCCGCGTCGCAGTGTTGAGGTCGAGGAAGGGCGTGAATATCTTAACTCATCGGGCTTCTCGGCCGGGGCAAACGGTCGGCTGTCTCGTTATCCTTTTGCCGCGGTGACCGTTGGCGGCAGGGGGGTCGGGCTTGGGATTGATATGTTCATGCCTGCGTTTTTCCGCGCGGGGTACAATGCCGGGACGAAGGAGCTGTTCCTTGCGTACGATATAGGGCTTGCTCGTGAGAAACCGAAGGCGCAGCTGCGCTTCTGCAAATTCGAGTTCGAGGCGAAATGGCAGTTTCGTTCCGCCTTGGCGCGATACTACGAGCTGTTTCCGGAAGGTTTTGAGCGCCGAACCTCACAACAAGGCGTGTGGATGCCTTTTGCCAAGATTAGCGAGGTGAAGGGATGGGAAGACTTTGGTTTTGCGTTCAAGGAGGGGGAGAACGAGACGAAATGGGACGACGAGCACGCGATAATGACGTTTCGCTATACCGAGCCGATGACGTGGTGGATGGCGATGCATAAGGGGATGGCTCGGACAATGGACTCGGCGGTAGCTGAGGCGCGGCGGCTTGCGGATGAAAAGGGCGATGTGCATGCCAAGGCGCTTCTTAGCAGCGGCTATCACGACGAAGCGGGTCAATTTCCCGCTCGGCTGCTTGATACCCCGTGGTGCGACGGGGCGGTGTGGAGCATTAACTCGATGCCGGGGGTGCGGGGCGAGGTTACAGATTTCAAGAACAAATGGAACGCAGAGCTCCGTGAGAAACTGTACGGCCCGAAGCGC
>DATEBC010000470.1:0-10002 GCA_035288065.1 Sedimentisphaerales bacterium
TGCCGCGTCGCCCTGCCGTTGGCCCGCCACCGGCGGGTCGCTTATGAATACGAGGCTGTAGTCGGCCTTTTCGAGGCAGTGTATGGCGGCGTCGGCGGTTTCGGCAATTATTCCGCGGACTCCTTTTTGGGCCAGTATCTCAAGCATGAGCCTGGCCAACTGCGGATCGTTATCGACTATGAGCACATTTGCGATCGAGCTGTTTTGCGAGGCAGTTTTTCTGTGTGGTCTCGTGCTACGCAGCGTCTCGTGCTTCGCAGCGGACTTCGCAGAGTAGCAACTTCGCAGAGTAGCATGTGGTTTATTCACCTTACTTGTCGCTCCGTCTTGGCTTTGGATTCGGCCGTCAAGATAAAGCCGAGCGGTTTGGTGTTATCGGCGGGTTTTAGCCGGCTCTCTTCGATCAGCGTTTTCGGCTTTTCCTGCTGATACCAGCTAATCAGGCTGCTCTGTGCCTTCGCCAGGTCGGTCCATAATGAGCCAGCGTGTTCGTTAATGAGTCGCGAATATGCTTCAAGAGCTTTTTTGGGGTCGTCTTTTCGCAGGCAATTACCTATTTGAAGAAGAATCCAGGCCTTTTTCTCGGTTGGGTCCGGCAGATTAGGGTCTATTCGAGCAAGGGCTTGGCTGTAACAGACAGCGGCTTCTTTCAGGTAGCCTGCGTTAGAAAGAATCTCTCCGAGTTCAAATGGATTCTTGAGCCCGCCGAGGCGGGGTTGCTGTAATCGCTCGGCAAGGATGTTCAGAGTCTCTTGCGCTACCGTTGCGAGCTGAGGTTTCGGCGGGCTGGTTGCCATTTGCCGTGCATCAATCAGGTTTTGGTCGGGCGGTCCGACTTTGATAAGATTCGGTTCGATCTGAGAGACAGGCTCGACCCCGATTGCAAGGGGCGAGGCAGTAACGACAGGCTCGTGCAGTGGTTCGGGTGGTTTGAACTCAATCGCCCGGATTCGCTTAATGATCTGTTGAAGCTGGTCTTTCGTTTTGTTCTCTTCGGGATTTTGTGGGACACTTATTCTGTCGCGCCAGATATTGCGTGCAAGATCGGTTTTGGGCGTCTTTGCAATGAGCCAGTCGGCTCCGTTGGGTTTATTGGAGTCTTGATTGTTCGCATGCGTCGGCGTGGATGCCGGGTCGGCTATTGCCGGCGTTATCAAGAGGCAGAGAAGCAGACACATTAGGCACGACAAGCCCAAAGCGCAAGCGCCGGGATAGACCCCCTCCCCCCCGAGGGACAAGCTTACGGTCGGGGCTTGTAATTGGATAACGCAGGGACCTGAGACCATAGCCCGCCTCTGGCGGGTCTGGCCGGTTGTGTGTGTCATTGATTCTCATTCTTGTTTATCCAAAAGGGCTAAGGCTGCGCTGTTATAGTCTTGTTGCCCGTTGTAAGCCGTTGCGAGTATTACTGCTGCTTTGCTCCTGGTCTGTTCCGATATGTCGGCCATCATTAGCTGTGTGCAGACGGAGACGGCCTGGGTGTTCAGGCCGAGCATGGAGCAAGTCTCGGCCAGTCTGATTGCAATTTTATGTGCCAGAGGTCCGGGCTGGACAACGGCCAGAAGCTTAGTCATCTCTTCGTGAGCAAGCGGGAGCTGGCCCCTGGCGAGATGGCAGTTGGCTATTTCAAATGACATCTCGGCTTTGAGTTGAGGGTCTGGTATGTATTCGGCCTGGTCGCTAAGGACGGCAATAGCCTTTTCTATCAGTCCCATCTCCTGAAGGATTTTGCTCTTGAGCAGGAGAATTCTGGCGGATTCGGTCTGGGAGAACTGCCAGAAGTCGACGTTTTCAAGTGTGTCGAGGGCCTGAATGAACATGCCCTGCTCGACATATCCGGTGATGAGGGCCGAGACTGTCTCGACGTATTGTTCTCTGGGTAGCCGCCCGTCGAGCGCGTGCTGAAATGCGAGACACGCCTGTTGCGAATCCTTGAGGGCGAGATATGTTTTGCCGAGCAGTGCGTAAGCAGTGCAGACATCTTCGTCTTTTCGGTTCGCGGCAAGGTCGATATGGAGCATAAGCCATTCGGCAGCGGACTTGTAGTCGCCTATCTGAAAGAAGCATTTGCCCGCTCCAAGTGCGGCCAAACACTGGGATTGCGGCGAGAGGCCGAGATTATAGACTTTACGATAGGTCTTGGCGGCCTCATTCATCATGCCTGCTTTGGCGGTGTACTCGGCCAGACAGACATAGGCTTGCGTGGTCACGTCGCTGTCGGGATATTGAGAGACAAGCTGTTCGAGGTCTTGTTTGGCGCCGACATAATCTCTGACATTGGGACCGCTCTTGAGCTTGCTGGAGTGGAGCAGGGCGTAGGGGGCCAATGATGACCAGGCGAAGCGATTAGCGACAATCTTGTATTCAGCGATAGCTTCGGGTGTATTGTCTTGTCTGGAATAGAGCAGGCCGAGGGCAAAATGCGCATTGGCGATTCGCTTGTCGCTTTGGAAGGTTAAGAGAAATCTCTGCCACAGTGAAATGGTCTCGTCGCAAAGCAGGGATATGTGCCGTGCCAGTGAAGAGAACTTGTCCGGGTGATAGACGCCTATAGTGTTGTTGTTCTCGATATGCGCAAGCAACCCGACCTGTCCGGCTGCCGCTGAGATTAGCTGCTGTTGGCTTGCGACGGGCATATAGAGCACAACAGGCATGGTGTGTGCGATGTCGTGAGTTTGGAGCGGAGATTGAGTATTGCCGGAAATCCATGAGACATCAAGGCCGGCATTGACGGCGAATCTTGCAAGCAGCTCTTCTATCGGCGCCCCGTTACAGACGACGGACCAGAGAATTGTGCCGTCCTCGTGTGTGATCTTTCGGATTTGTGGGGTCAGCAAGGCTTGAGTCAGGTAATCGGACCCGGATTTCAAAAGCGCCAGGAGCTGCTCGTTATCCAGGTCGGCGAAGGGGTCGATTTCGGCGGACTTGTCGTCGGCGGACCAGAGCGATCCGGGCAGGTCCGAGTCGTCGTCGCAGAGGCAAAGCACATTTCTTGTCATTGCTTCGGCGATGAGGAAGTAGCAGTTACTCCGAAGCTCGGAAGCGAGCTTGGTGTCGATGTCCACCGCGGCGATCATGGCTATTGCAAGATATGCTCTTCTTCGGGCGTTTAGGTACTGCTTCCTCTGCATATCAAGTAAAATGCGGTGGTAATTGGTCATAAGTTTGGTAATGTGTGATTCGCTTTGGGCAGTTTCATTCATGGCGCGGTCGGCCTCTTCGAGGTTGCCGGCCTTCAAAGTGCATATCGCCATTTTAAGTTTGAGGAATTCCCTTTTGTCCCTAAGGGATGCGGAATCCGGGAGGCTTCTGTAGAGCTGGTCATAAACGGCGTGAGCCTGGGTGTACTCTTCTTTGAGGTAGAGGTCTCGTGCAACCTTCAATGAAGCCGCTGCCGAGGACTGAGGTCCGCCAAAGGAGGATGCGACGGGCGTCTGTTCTTCCGGTGGTTTATCGGTGAGAAGTGTGGAGTTCGGATCGGGTGATTGCGAATCAGGCATCTGGCGGGCGGCGGTTTTTGGAGGCTTGGCGACGTTTGAATCCGGTTCGAGACCGCCTGTGGGCCACAGAAGGGCGTAGCCCAACAGTGCGCCGGTCGCAATAATGCCGGCGACAAGGATTGCCTGGACGGCCGACAAAGGCAGGCGCCGGTTTGGGTTGCGCTGCGGGATGATTCGTTTCTTTCGCTGTTTGTCGGGGCGGGCCGGGACGTCTGTTGCTTGTGCGCTCTGCTGGAGTCTGTCAAGACCGGAGCAGAAGTCCTCGTCCGGGACGAATATCTCACGTTCGGAGAGTTCTTCGTGTGCTTCAGGTGGAAAGAAATCGGCGCCACGGGCGACCTCGGGTTCGCCGCCACTCTGGGCGGGCTCGGGTCCACCAAAGCGGGATTCTTTGTGAGCGTCTGTTGGCTTTTCAGTTGCCATAACGTTTTAGTTTTGTCCTTCCAACATTAGTATTTTCGGCTTGCCGGCGACGGCATTGCATAGTGCGAGCCTGCAACAACGTCAAAGAACAGCAATATCTATGCCAGAGCGGGGCGGCGAAAGACAGCGATGGCTGTTTCGGCGGATGGGGCGCGAAAAAGGCGTCTTTTTCAGCGTGAATCACGGGGTCAGGGTGGAGATGGGGTGTCAGGATTTTAGACGGGACGGTGGAATTTCTGACACGCTGGGTGGGGGGGGGTAGAATTTTGGGGAGCGCTTGTTACAGGGTGGCGAGGGGCTCAGGAGCGTATAACAGGTCGTCGGCGGACTCGGCGGCTTGCGGCTGCCGTTCGATATTGTACTGCTTGACCTTGGCGTAAAGGGTGGCTCTTGTTATTCCAAGCAGGGAGGCAGCTCGGGTCTTCTGCCAGCCGGTCTCCCGGAGCGCCCGGGAGATTAACTCCCGTTCAGCTTTGGCAAGGGAGTAGTTTCCAAGTCCGCCCGGCGCTGAGACGCCACCCGCGCAGGCGGGGTCAAGGTCGGAAGGGTCGATAACAATACTGTTAACGCCGATTTTGTCTGTTTGCTCGTAGATGATAGCCCTGTCAATTACATTACGGAGCTCGCGAATATTGCCGGGCCAATCGTGTTTTTCGAGAGTCTCGAGCGCCAGCTTAGTGAGCGCGCCGATCTTATCGCACTTGTCGGGGCAGATCGAGGATGTTTTTAGAAAGTACTGAGCCAGAAGTCGAATATCCTGCCTTTGGCGAGGCGATCTGAGTGGAGCAAGCGTGATCGGAGCAACGCAGAGGCGATAATAGAGGTCGTGCCGAAATCGGTTGGCCTGAGCTTCTTTCTTCAGATTGCGATTGCTCGATGCGATTATGGTGGCGCTTGATTGAATGTCTTTGGCGCCTCCGACCTTTCTAAAGGTCTTTTCCTGGAGGACTCGCAGGAGCTTGGCCTGTAGGTCGATTGGCATTTCGCTGATTTCGTCGAGGAAGAGGGCGCCTGTTCCGGCCAATTCGAGCAGGCCCATTTTTTCTCGGTCCGCCCCCGTGAAGGAGCCTTTGACATGGCCGAAGAGCTCACTTTCAAGCAGGTTGGCGGTTAGTGCGGCGCAGTTCACGGCGACGAAGGGTTCGTCCGGGTGTCTTAAGGTGTGCACGGCCCTTGCGGCGAGTTCCTTGCCGGTGCCGGTCTCTCCGACTATCAGGACCGGATCACACTTGCTGGCAGCTACGAGTTTGATCGTCTTGAGGGTGGTCTTGATCGCTTCGCTACGTCCAACGATTGAAATTGATGCGGCAAAATCATCCGCGAAGAAAAGGTCCGTTGCTGTTTGCGGAGTTTCTGTTTTCGGCGGCTCGGTTATTCGGGCGGCAATTTCTTCGAGCCGATCGCTGTCGTTTTTGCCGCGGAGATAGTCATAGGCGCCCATTTTCCGGAGCTCGGCGAATGAATCAGCATCTTCGTTATCAGTCCCGACGATGACGACCGGCGCGTTTGATATTCTGTCTGCTGTAATGAGGAATCGGCCGAGGTGTGGGCTGAAACGACGATCAAGAATAATCAGGTCGGGATTCTGAGCTTCAATTATGTCTGATGCTTCGATGATGGTGTCAGCCGTGAATACTTGTTGGCTGACACGGCGGGCCAATTCGTGGACTTCTGTTTCCCTGCTTACGGCAATAGTCTTGTTTAAGCTCATTCGGCCCCGACCAAAACATCAAGCCCATTACAGGCTTTCCCACTCAACGTGCATTCGCACGAGTAAGTAACGCGTAGAATATGTTCACAGTAAATCGTCCGGCATGTTGAGAGTTCTTTAATGTTTATTGGACGGGCCAATAATGTCACTGAGTGGCCGCTTTTCGGGGCAGTTGAATTCACAGCGTGGCTTTATCGGACAGAGTTTCTCGAAGCCAACGAGGCGAATCATGACGGGTAATGTCACAGTCAGGTTGGAGAGTTTCTTATGGGACTTCACCGCACGGGTCAGTTGGCGTGCGGCGTCAGCTGCCGGGGGCATTTAATGTTATGGGACATGGGTTTGTTGTCAGGTCTGTTATCGTGCTGTTTTGGGGTGCGGGGCTTCTACGAAAGAAGGGGTGGCGAATTGTTGATTCTCAGGCGGTGTTGCGAGGGGTCACTGATGTGGCGGCAGGATTTTCCGTTGTGCGGAATTATTATCCTTTGCAATAGCTGCCGGGGCATTGCACGTTGTTGAGGAATCCTTCGGTCGGGATTTTATAGTGACACCTAAGTTGTGCTGAGGCAACGGCTTGTGTGGCGCGGAGCGAATATTGTTCTCTATTGTGGCACGGCGATTGCTTGGTAATGGCAGAGCCCTTTGGGTGTATTTGGGATTCGCAAGTGAACAATTTGAAGTATTACTTTGGTTTTTAGGCAGGAAGAAAATGAGTTCAGTAGAAGGAACAAGCTCGGCAAGCAACATGCAGGTGGATTATATGACACTGCTGGTGGCACAGTTGCAGAATCAGAATCCGCTTGAGCCGTTGGACAACAATGAAATGGCTTCACAGTTGGCGCAGTTCACTCAGCTACAGCAGCTTGAGTCAATGAACACGAGTTTCTCAGAGGTGCTCACGGATATTCAGCGCGAGTATGCGTCGTCGTTGATCGGGAAGGAGATTTCGTTTCTGGCGGATGACGGTTCGGGCACAGCGGCGGTTACGACGGGGACTGTTGAGGAGGTGTACAACGACGTTGACGGCGAGATAGTTTTGGTTACGGGCGACTATATTGTCGGGTTAGACGACATAATATCGGTAAAGGCTGAAGCAGCCGGGATATAGGTTGAGTTTGTCAGAATAAGGAGAGTTAGCAATGAGTTTTGCATTATCGGCGGGTGTTACGGGTCTTCAGGCCCATCAGCAAATGTTGGACGTAGCGGGGAATAACCTTGCCAACGTGAACACGACGGGATTCAAAGCGAGCCGGATAACGTTCTCGGAGTTGTTGAGCCAGACGATAAAGAGAGCGTCTCAGCCTACAAGCACGGTCGGCGGCACGAATCCTCAGCAGATAGGCAGCGGCGTCGGCATTTCGGGCATATCACCCAATATGACTCAGGGCAGTATCGTCAATACCGGTAATTCTTTGGATCTGGCGGTAGAAGGTGAAGGCTACTTTGTGCTGAGTGACGGGTCCAGTAACGTTTACACGCGTGCCGGGGCGTTCTCTGTTGACGCGGACTCGAACCTGGTTGATCCTTCGACGGGCTATCTTGTTCAGCGCATCGGCTCAGTGGGTGAAAGCGACGGTTTTCAGACTGCCGGCGACAGTAATGTAAAAGTTCCGTATGACGTGGCGATAGCGGCAAGTGCGACATCGGAGGTGGTCCTGGCCGGCAACCTCAGCGCCAGCAACACGTTTGATACGACACAGACGCAGAAGCTTTCGTCAGAGATAGCTCTAACGACGAGTAGCGGCACGGCGGCGGATTCAACGACCCTGGTCAGTGCTCTCGATCAGTTCAGCGGGTCATTCGGGACTACCGACACGGACGGGAAGCTGTATGTTACGGGTTATCAACCGGACGGCACGGCAGTGACTGACGTGACAGGTTTGGACATAAGCGCAACGACAACGCTGGCTGATGTGCTCAGCTATATTGAGAGCCAGCTGGGGGCCGACAACGTGACGGCAAGCGTGAGCAACGGCAAGATCGTTGTAGCGGACGACACAGCGGGGTACAGCAGGTCGGATATTTCACTTTCATATACGAGTTCGAGCGACGGGACGGATTCATTGACTCTTCCGGCATATTTTGAGCTGACCACCGTGGGTGGGGAAGAGGTGCAGAACGTGAACATCACAGTCTATGACAATCTCGGAGGCACACACACTCTTTCAGGGGCATTTGTAAGGACGGACACCACAAACACCTGGGATATGGTGCTGACATCCGTCACGGGGGACATTAGTGCAATTACCCCTGACAATCGACGGATTCAAGGGATAGAATTTGCGACGGACGGTTCATATTCGGGCCTGAACACGACGATCGGCGATACGGCGGAATTTGCTATCACCTTTGCTCACGACGCATCGAATTCCCAAACGATTTCGATGTCATTAGGCACTGCCGGCCAGCTTAACGGCTTGACGCAATTCGCCGCTGATTCGACGGCTGTCGCACAAGAGCAGGATGGCTATAAGGCGGGCAGGCTTTCGACAGTATCGGTTGACAACGGCGGCACAGTCATCGGCGCATTCTCGAACGGCATCAAGAAGGATATTGCTACGATTCAGATTGCCCTATTTCAAAATACGTCGGGTCTGGAAAGTGTCGGAAGCGGGTACTTCATACCTTCGGCCAACTCCGGCGAAGCTGTGGCGACACAAGCTATGACCGGCGGCGCCGGTACGATTCACGGGGGGGCATTGGAGAAGTCGAATGCGGATGTGGCCAGCGAGTTCGTCTCTATGATTCAAGCCCAGAACGGCTTTCAGGCCAACGCAAGAACAATAACAGTCGCGAACGACATACTGAACGAGCTGACCGGTCTTATAAGGTGACAGCGGTTTTCCTGAGAATTAACCATGACGGCATCAGCAGCAATTAGTCCTGTTCTTGAAGGCGCGTGGTTGGCGCTGACGCCGTTGGAGCGTTGGTCGGCCGTGAGGACTTTCAGCAAGTCTTCGTCAGGTCCCTGGCTGATTATTGTCTGCATTGGTTTGTTGGTTGTGCTGGCGGCGTTGCTGTGGCGGGTCAGCGTGAGGCGAGTGGAAAAGGAGCGAAAGAGCACGGAGAGATCATTTGGCGAATATGCCCGGCAAAGGGGCCTAAGCGATCGTGAGCGTCAACTTTTGACGATTGTTGCACACAAGGCCGGGCTGAAACGGCCGGAATCTATTTTCACAATGAATTCGGCTTTTGGTCTGGGAGCGGCCAGGGTGATGGAAGAAGGAATAGAGGGCGAGCACGGCGCTGAGCAGAGCGAGCAGTTGAGGATGGAGCTATCTTTTTTGCGCGAGAAGCTTGGTTTCGGCAAGAGGCTTTCGTCTTCAGAGGAGCCATCGGATGGGCTCAGGAAAGTCACGACCAGGCAAATTCCCGTGGGCAAGACACTCTATGTAACAAGACGAAAGACTCGTGGTAATGCCGATATTGAATCGACCGTTGTAAGAAACAACGATAATGAGCTGGCCGTTAGGCTGTCTGCGGCGGTCCAGATTGTCTTCGGCGAGATTTGGTGCGTACGTTATTACTCCGGTGCGTCGGTTTGGGAGTTTGATACCAGCGTGCTCAGTTATGACGGAGACACGCTTGTGCTGAATCACAGCGATAGTGTTCGGTTTGTCAACAGGCGGCGTTTCTTGAGAGTCTCCGTAAGCCTTCGCGCGTTTGTAGCACGGTTTCCATTTATGCGAACATTCGAAGCGGCCGGCGACGACAAAGGCGACGGGGCGGACTTGCCTGATGCCTCAGGCAAGACGTGTGCTCCTCCGAGCTTTGTTCCGGCGGTTGTAACAGAGATGGCCGGTCCGGGTTTGCGAATAGAGTCACCACTGGATGTGGAAGCGGGGGAGAGAATCCTAGTGGTATTTGGCCTGGGTGAGCAGGGCAACAAGGAATCGAGCCGCGGCGACGCAGATCACGGAAAGAGCAGGCCGGTGATATTGGAGGGCGTCGGCGAAGTCAGGCATGTTAAAGCGATAGAAAGTGGTTTATCAATAGCGGTTGAATTGACGGGATTGGACGACTCGGATGTTGATGAGCTGATTCGGGCGACAAATGCGGCTTGTCTTAGGGCTGGCGAGAAGCGTGAAGCATCGCCGGTTCCGGTTGGCCAGGGAGTATAGAATGTCGGATCTTGTTTCCAACGTGAGTTCAACGCTAAGCGGATTGAAGCAGGAGTTTAATACAATTGCGCACAATCTGGCCAACATTGAAACGGTCGGCTATAAGCGGACGTGTAATGCGTTCTCCAGGGCTCTGGCAGCTCAGGGCGTCGGGAGTCAGGCCGAGGTCGGCGAGGGTGCGAATATTGAGTCGGAGCTAGATTTTACTCAGGGCAGCATCATTGAAACCGGCCAGCCGTTGGATTTT
>DATEBC010000471.1:0-12068 GCA_035288065.1 Sedimentisphaerales bacterium
ATGGATATCTTCGCAAAATACAACTGGCCCGGCAACGTCCGCCAGCTCCGCAACGTCGTGCTTACTTCACTTGTGCTCGGAGTCGGCGAAACTCTTTCGCTCGCCGATGTCTCATGGCTCTTCGATGAGCTGCAGCCTCGCACCCAGGAAACAAGTTCCACTCTCGCCGCCGCCCCGTGCACGAATGCTCGTGCTTCGCAGAGTAGCATCGGACTCGGCGGAATCCCGCTTGTTCAAGTGGAGAAACAGGCCATCATGGATACCTTGAGACAAACCGCAGGCAACAAAACACAAGCCGCAAAGGTCCTTGGCATAAGCGACCGGACCCTCCGCGACAAAGTGCGACGATACCGCCGGCAGGAAGACCCGCAGCCCGTCGGATGACCTCGAACACCCAAATTACTGAGGTGAACAAATGGCAAAAGAAGAAAAAGAAAACGAACAACAACACGAAGAACCAAAAAAGCCGCAATCCAAAAAGGGCATTCTACAGTGGGCAATCCTGGGCGCCGTGCTGATCGTCTTAGCCGGCGCCGGTTTCTTCGTCGGACGAATGCTCAAAGGCTCATCCGTCCCCCGCACCGGGCGGGCCGACGCCGCCCAGGACGACACTCAAGCACAGACCGAGGATTCCCTGCCGGACGATGGAAAAACCTGGTTCTATAAAAAGTTTGAGCCTGTTGTCGCAAATCTCAACGACCCCGGCGTCATGCGATACGTCCGCGCGACCTTGACCTTCGAGATATCCTCCGCCGCCCCACCGGACAAAACCATCATACTCTTCGAAGAAAAAACACCGACCCTCACAAACTGGCTCACTATCTACCTTGCAAGCCTCGGCCTCGAAGATATCAGGGGAGACAAAAACCTCAAACGAATCCAGGCACAAATACTTGATGCCTTCAATGAAGAGCTTTTCCCGAATCAGAAACCCAAGATCGTGCACATCCTCTTTAAGGAATTCGCCATACAATGAGTTGCGTCGCCGACGACAAGCTGATTGGAGAAAAGATTAAACAGTTGCTCTCCGCCGCGGGCGCAGAGTCCGTCGAGGACGCCAGGCAAAACGTAGAGGCCTTGGAGTATGACTGGCGCAGCCCTCGTTACTTCAGCCGCGAACAACTGACAAAGCTCAACCATTTCGCGGAAAAGATCGCACAGGCCGCATCTGAAATATTCACCCGGTTCTTCCAGAGCGATTTTCAAGTGACACCTGATTCGACCTCACAACATTTTGCCGGCGAATTTATCCGACAGCACTCGGACAACGAAAATCCCGAATTCTTTTTGCTCTTTGGCCCCGCCCCAAAGCAGGCATCCGCAAATGCACCCGCCGAGGCGGGCGGACTCGTCCCCTGGGGACTCGTCGGCATACCCCGCAAGACCGCGATTGCCTGGACCACCCAATCGCTCGGCCAGACCAATTCCAATGAACACCCCGGCGGGAATCTGTCGCAGTTGGAAAGCTCCCTTTTACTGGACGCCGCAGGCCTGTTCGTCCAGGCACTTTCCAGCTCCTGCAACGATCAGAGTTTCCGCACAATAGGCAATATTGTTTCAGGTCGATTCCCGTTCGATGTGGAAGACACAAAAGAACTATGCCGGATTTCTTTCAACACCAAAAGAGCCGGCTCCCAGAACGACCCGGTCAGAGCATTTCTATTAATGCCGTGCGAAAAGCTCGAATCTGTTGCAAAGATAACCACACAAACCATAAAGACGCTCTCAGCCGAGGCTGCCTACAAGGCAATGATGGAGCATCTGCAGCGGATACCCATACTCGTTACCGCCGAACTCGGATCAGCATCTGTTGCTTTCGGGCAGTTGATGAGTCTCGCCGTCAACGACGTGCTCATCCTTGATACGAAAGTCAGCGAGCCGGTCAAGCTGATTGTCAATAAGCGTAATCTCTTTCATGGTCGCGCCGCAAAATCAGCCGGCAAGTATGCCGTCGCAATCACACACCTCGCCCCCAGGGGGGGCACGCTCCGGCAAACAGGAGCCGACATAAAAATTAGAGCCTAAGCGTAGATACTTTTAGGAAATAGGAATATGGCAGACGCAGCCCAAGCCGTCGATCATAAGCAGGATCAACAGCAGGAAACGCCCCAACAAGACGCTCAAATACAGGCCCAGAACGTTGAATTCTCGGAAGTCGCCGAATCCGGCAACGCAACGCCGGGCGCCAGCATCGATGTCCTGCTGGACGTGAACGTGCCCGTAACGGTTATCATCGATAAAACCGAAGTATCCGTCCAGCGACTTCTGCAGCTCGGACCGGGCTCGGTCTTGAAGCTCCAAAAGCCCGTCGGAGCGCCGGTCGATTTGTACCTCAAAGACGCCAAATTCGCCGCCGGAACCATCGTCGTCATAGATGACCGGTTCGCAGTTAGAAGCAAGGCTATCCTCGGTGCAGGCATCACAGCCGACTCTCCCGACGCATAGACCAATACCGAATATGACCATAGCACGGAGAAAACAACGTAATGGCGGTTTCTGACAAATCGAGCATGGCGATGCCGGGGGCGATTAACTCGTCGTTGGCCTCAAACAGCAATGTCATTCTTGCTGTCGCCCTGGTTGCAATTCTCGCCACGCTCTTGATCCCTCTGCCGACGCCGCTGCTCGACATGCTGTTAGCAGCCAGCATTTCTCTGTCTATTGCAGTCTTGATAGTCACGCTCTCCGCCAAAGAAGCCCTCGATTTATCGACTTTCCCGTCTCTGCTGCTTTTCGTAACCCTGTTTCGCCTCTCGCTGAACGTCGCATCCACCAGGCTGATCCTTTTGCAGGGCGATGCCGGCAAGATCATCCAGACCTTCGGCAACTTCGTCGCAGGCGGAAGCTTCGTCGTCGGGCTCGTAATATTCCTTATCCTTGTAGTCATACAGTTCGTCGTCATAACAAAAGGCGCCGAGAGAATCAGCGAGGTCTCAGCACGCTTCACCCTCGACGCCATGCCCGGAAAGCAAATGGCCATCGATGCCGACCTCAATGCAGGCATGATCACCGAACTCCAGGCCAACCAGCGAAGAGAGAAGGTCGTCAAAGAAAGTGAGTTCTACGGCGCAATGGACGGGGCCAGTAAGTTCATTCGCGGCGACGCAAAAGCCGGAATTATCATTACCGCCATAAATATCATCGGCGGCATCGCTATGGGATATTCACGGGGCTTGCCCGTTGCCGCCGCCATAAAAACCTATTCCATATTATCAATCGGCGACGGACTCGTCAGCCAGATACCCTCGATGATTATCTCCATTAGCTCCGGGTTCCTCGTAACCAAGATCTCCTCGAAGAACAGTGTAGGTCAGGACCTCGGCATCCAGCTCTTCAGAACCAGCGAGCCGCTAATGATAGCATCATTCATCATTGGGGCAATGGCTTTGGTGCCGGGCCTGCCCGTAATACCATTTCTCATGCTCGCAGGCGGCACGGCGATGACGGCACGAATGGCAGGCAAGGCCGAAAAAGCAAAACAAAACAAACTTGACAAATCAACTCCGAAGCCAAAACCGGATGACCGACCCGTTGAAGACCTGCTCGATCTTGACCGGGTATCTGTCCTGGTCGGCGTCAGGCTGATCTCTCTGGTTGACCCCCGAAAAGACAGCGCCATCTTCGACCGCATCGGGGCCTTGAGAAGAAAATTCGCCCAGGAGTTCGGAATCATTATGCCCCTCGTTCGGCTCCGTGACAATATCAACCTCGAACCGACCGGCTACGAAATCAGAATCTTCGACCACTCCGTCGCAAGAGGACGCCTCGAACCCAGCTTGTTCCTCGCCATGGACGCCGGCAGCGTACGCGAGAGGATAGGCGGCATCGACACCACAGAGCCGGTTTACGGCTTGCCGGCACTCTGGATTTCGCCGGGCGACAAGAATAAGGCCGAACTCAACGGATACACCGTCATCGACCCCGAATCAGTCTTCATCACCCATCTTTCCGAGACGCTGAAGAGACACGCCGACGAGCTCCTGACGCGAGAAGACGTGCAGTTGCTCGTTGACAGGCTCCGAAAAACTCAGCCCTCCCTCGTCGGCGACGTCGTCGGCGAACTCCTGCCCATAGCAATACTGCACCGGGTGCTCAGAAACCTCTTGAGCGATAGAATTCCCATCCGCGAACTCGGAACCATACTCGAATCCCTCGGAGAAAACGCAGCAAGAACAAAGAATGCCGCCATCCTCACCGAACTCGTCAGAAAAGCCTTGAGCAGAACCATTACAGAACAGTACAAGGACCGCACCGGCGATATCTCCGCCATAACACTCGACCCGGCCCTCGAACACCAGATCAGTTCCACCCTGCAGCAGGAAGCAGAGCAACTGAAGCTCGCTCTGCCCACGGACACCGCAATGGATATAAGCAGACAGATCGCTCAAGCATGGAAAACAACGATGGACAAAGGAATAGAAAAGGTCGTCCTGCTCTGCGATTCCAGGCTGCGAGGCCCGCTGGCCAAAATGCTGTCAAGAACGGTGCCCTCCCTGCCGGTCCTCGCTTATGACGAAATTGTCCTCGGAACGGAAATAGAGCCGGTGGAAGTAATTTCCATTCAGCAACCGCCGCGTATAGGCGCTCAAGAAAGGGAGCTCGTAGCCGCCGTAAAGTAGAGCATTGCACCAACAATAGACTCAACACAGCAGACTCGTGCTTCGCAGAGTAGCAAAGGAACAAACGATTATGCCGCTGAACGCCCGACCAATAGCACTGAATTTCGCTGTTATATGCTTCTTCGGCATCAGCTTTGTAACATGGCTCAGCGGCCTTGCCATGTTCACCTGCTGCAAAAGAGCAGTCGCTGGAGCAGTCCTCGCCTACGTCACGGCGGCCCTGGCGGTGAAAAGCATAAACGCTATTCTAATCAGCGCAATGGTGGAAAACCAAATGCGCAGGCAGAAGGAACTAGACAGTGGCGGCGAAGGTTAAGAGTATTGCCCATCGTAGGCTTGCAGAAGAAAGCCGCAGGCGCCTCACAACCGCTGCGCGCCGAGCCTATGCGGCACAGCAGAAAAAGACCATCGACAATCAGCAGATCGCCGAGATGCTGCCTCTCGTGCACAAGGTTGTCCAGCGAGTGGTGACGTATATCAAGCCACCCCTGTCTTATGAAGACCTCGTCTCCGCAGGAACCGTAGGCCTTGTCAGGGCAGCCCGAGACTACGATTCTTCTCACCAGGCCGGGTTCAAAACCTATGCCTATATCAGGATCAGAGGCGCCATCCTCGACGAGCTGAGAAGATGGTCCTTTGTCCCAGCCAATGTTGACAAGCATATCCGCCAGACAATCCAGGCGAGTATGGAAATCACCGAGCAAACTGGTCTGACGCCAACCGACGTGCAGTTGGCGGAAAAACTCCAAGTCACAATGGATAAGCTCTACGAAATTTTCGAGAGCGCCCGCGCAAAGCATTTTGTCTCAATCGACAATTCCCCTGAAGAAGGCCCGGCAATCGGCGAATCCATCGCAGCAGTCGGAATCGGAACCCCCCACGAGCAAGTCGAGAAAGCCGAGCTTGTCAACAAGCTGACCGAGGCAATTACCCAATTGGACCAAAGACAACGCCAGATTGTAGTGCTCTACTACCAGCAGCAACTGACTATGAAGCAGATAGCGGAAGTCTTCGGCATCACTGAGCCGCGCGTCAGTCAACTGCACGCAAGCGCTCTGTTCAATTTGTCACTGAAATTGAGGCAATGGAAAGATGGTGGATAACAATTACAATATGATAAAGCCGGTTGAAAACCTGCAAAACGTCACAGGTTTAACCCCGGTAACGGAGCGAAACCAGAGAAACCGCCCCAAAAACCAGAAAGAGAAAAATCAGCAGCAGCACGAACAGACACAGGATAAGCCATTCGAGCCCAAACCCGAAAATAAGGCCCACGGACAGCAAGACAACCCTAATTCTATCGACTACTGCGCCTGACTTGCCGGCCCTTTTCGCCGGTGCAACTACGAAAGATGAAACAGCGATATGCAAAAGACAGAACCAAATATCTTAAGAAGCAGCCAGGTTAAAATCGAAGGACAATTCCATCTCGATGCCGGCTCCACACCATCGCAACGGCAGGCAAATCCGACACTTGCGGTGCATCGGGTGCGCATCATTGAAAACCATCAGGAATATGCCGTCCTCGAGGTTACCTGCACCTGTGGAAACAAAGCCCATATCAGGTGTCAATACGAAACCCCCCAATCGACAGCAAATAAACCACAATAAAACTGATGAGGAACACAAAATGCGAAAGAAAAACAACAATATGATCTATGTCATTCTCCCCTTCGTCGCCTTGCTGTGTGCCGGTTGCACAGTTGAGAGGCCAATCGAGGGTCTGCTTCCCGCCCCCTCCGGCACAACCGCCGGAAGGGCGGACCAGCCCGGCAGATTCCAGGATACCGGCCCCGCTCAGCGATCAGCGGTTGAGTCCGCAATGGAGCTGTCCGCCAAATATGCAAAACTCCTCGATGAAATGACGGCCCTAAAGGCCGACAATGAGAGGCGCGCCGGCGAAAACCAGCTCCTCAAAGACCAGCTCGCTCCCTGTCGGAACAATCTTACGCAGGCTCAAAAAGAGCTCGCCGAAGCCAACGACCTCCTCATTGAAATGCGTATCGAGCTGAACAACTGGAAATCCAACATCCTCGGATTCAGAGACGAAATGAGAGACGCCGAAAACGCACAGCTCAATGCCCTGGTCAAGATACTCGAAGTGCTCGGAGGACAGCCAAAGGCGGACTTGCCCCTTGGGGGTTCGTCCCCTGGGGATTCGCCCCTCGACCTCAATCCGACAAATTCCTCGGATGACCCCAACAATCGCCACCCCGCGCTGCAGACCGGAACTGCTGCGGGGCTATTAAGGCACTCTAACAAAACTCGACCTGTCATTCCGAGTCCGCCGCAGGCGAACCAGGAATCCACTCAAACAGCTCGCCTCGCCCCCGGGGGGCGAAGCGGTTCCTCATCTTGAAGTCGGATTTTGTTAAGGCCCCTAATTGGATAAAGAAAAAATGACGCCGCTAACCCCAAAAATACGATGTCCTGTCTTGCATACCGCAATTCTGCTCGCCCTTGGCCTTGTCTCCGGCTGCCACGTTATCTACAAGCCGACCAGCCACGAGCCGGATTACTACTACCTCAATCCCCAGAAGAATCTGCCCACCGTCGGAAAGGTCGTCCTTATCGAGATCGACAACGATTCGACGTATCCGTATATCTCTGCCGATGTCACCGAAGCACTCTTCCAGGCCTTGCAGAAAAAGCAGGTATTCAGCGTCGAGACTATCAGCCAAAGCAACCCCCAATGGCGAAGCCTCCAGATCAATACCCGCGCTCCATACTCTTTAGAGCAGCTCGGCACAATGCGAAAGACACTCAACTGCAATGCTATTCTCACCGGCGCCGTTACGGCCTACCAGCCCTATCCACACATGAGCATCGGACTGAGGCTCAAGCTCATCGACCTCTCCGACGGCCAATTGCTCTGGGCCTTCGAACAAATCTGGGATACTACCGACAAGACAACAGAAAAAAGAATCAAGGACTATTTCCAGGAACAGATACGGTCCGAAATCACACCTTTGCACGAGCAATTGGTGGTTGTAAGTTCCCTCAAATTCGTCAAATTCGTCGCTTATGAGGTGGCCAAAACAATGTAGCTAAAACGCTGAAAACCCAAAAAGCGTCCAATCGTCAAAAAGGAGCAACGAGTTTAGAAATAAATTGAAAAAAACAATGAAAATATCATAAAGTTTTTGCCAAAACTCACGAGAATACCTAATGAAATCAGAACTATGATAAGAGAACAATAGTGCGATGATAGATAAGATAGACGCCAATCAGATCAGGGAAACAATCGAGAAAGCTGCTGCCCAGTTGCCGGATACGCACAGCCCTTCTGTAAGAAATCAGGCTGACGCATCCCTCCAGACAGATTTCGCATCATTGGTTGAAGACGCCGGCCAGCCCCCGCAAACCGATGCACTGGCCGTCCAGCGGGCACAGGAGCTTCTGGCCTCCGGACAGATTGACACCCCGCAGAACATCAGAGCCGCCGCCCAGAACATCGTCGATTATGGCATATAGGGTTCTTTGAAATCAAACACGATATCTAAAGGCTGACCACGGATGGTTGTTGCAACAGCCTAATAAGGATTCGTAAACTCGGCGAGGAAACGCGTACAACTGGCCCCCACCAGTTATCCCCACCTCGCCGTTTTTTTTTATTCCAATTCGAACCGCTGATCACGCAAGGCAATCGAGAAGCAGCCCCACAACACTCTCTCCGAAGGCCGCATTCACTGACTCCGCCTGAAAAGCGTAACCATTTGCATTACTGGAGGTCTTGAAGCCGGCCTGGGCAGCCCCAACACGCCTGCCCGCAGAGCGCATCACTTCAAAGGGACTAATGCGCGACGCATCATCACCCTTCTCAAAAGGAACCGACCGGACAACTCTGCATGGAATTCTTTTCACCAATTCGTCACACCCCCAATTATCGTTATTGTAGCACACCCAGGCGCGCAAATCAAGAAAAATACGCTTGTCCGGCCAATACTCAACCTGCATGTCTCATCCCCCATACAACAACGATAATATTATGGGAGCATCAACCGAAATTTTACGATGGACACCGCCCGATCCGCCAATAGAATCTGGTGGTTGAAACGTTCTGTGATAACTCAGAAAGACTCTCTTCTTGGACAGATTTTTATGCAACTACAGTCCTGACAACAAGAAAAAGTACCTGTCATTCCTGCGCAAGCAGGAATCCAAAACCCTTAAAGAAACAGTGTTAATCTGTGTTAATCCGTGTCAAAAAATGGCTATGCCATGGCTTAACTACGGCATCGGTCGGTTTGAATAGTAATAGTATTTGACTGAAAAAAAGAGGTGCTCTTGATGCAGATTTTAGCTCGATGCCCCTTATGCGGCTGCAGTTGGCGACTCGACGCCATCGCTGCCGACAGAAGAATAAGATGCCGAAAATGCAATAAGCTCTTCAAAATACCAAGACTCGAAGACATCCCAGAGGCAACAGAGACAGTAAGACGCGCCAAAGGGCCAATCTACGTGGACGAAGAAGGAAAAACCTACGGCTGACAGACTCGCCCCGCCGTCTATCCGCCACCGGCGCGGTTAGCCCGCAACTTTACGTTGCGGCTTCGCTGTCCCGCATTATCCCCCCCCAGCAACGCATTACCCCCCCACCATCGTTTAGCGGGCTCCCACACCCCCAACCCAACGCCCCCCCTCCGTTTAGCCGCCGCCGGCACGGCGGCGCTCCTCCCCCATGTCGCCCCGACCTGGGCCTCAATTCTCCTGCCCTCCAATACTCGCCTAAAACGAGTAACTACCCGAACCCTTGACATTCCCTGTGTCACCCGGCTGTTTAGGCTCGCTTTGCAGCAAAGCCTCATCCTCCTTCGGCTTGGCCTGTAGAACAGCCGGCTGCTTGGGCGGCTCGATACCAAGCGCCTTCTCAATCCCTGCAATCCTTGCAGAAAGCCCGGCCAGTTTCCCGTCGATAGAGTCCAGCTTTCTGCAGATTTCCTTCAAATCCCCCTCAATGCCGCTGAAATTCCGCTCGCTCAGCGTCATATATCGCTCCATCAGCCGCTCATAAGCGTCTATCGCACGCGCCGCATCGGTCCTCTGCTCCGGAAGCCTTATCTCCGGCCTGATCTCATAAGTCTTTTCAGTGCCCTCAATTACGCCGCAATACCACGCAACCGCCGCGAATACGACCACCCCAAATACGATGCCAAATACGCCCTTTTTCGTTCTCATCGGCTGTCTCCTTAACGTAAATTCTACTTCGGGACCCAACACCCTTATTTATCGGCTCAAAAACCGCATACTAAAGCAAAGATTTCGGAAAACCACGCTTGAAAACCCCTGCCGACCCGGTAAAATCGTGACCGTCAGGCTAACTGTTGCCTCATAGCCAATTTATATCGAAAGGTAAGCAATGGGTCTTGCAACGATAGACTGGATAGTAGTAGCAGCATATTTCGCCCTCATTATGGGTATCGCATGGTGGGTCATCATCAGGAACAAAGATACCACCGATGATTATTTCCTCGCGGGCAGAAATCTCAGCTGGTGGGTGGTCGGCGCCTCTATCTTTGCCTCGAACATCGGCTCCGAACATCTCGTCGGCCTCGCCGGGTCCGGCTGCACCGACGGAGTGGCAATGGCCCATTACGAGCTGCACGCCTGGTGTCTGCTGATTCTCGGCTGGGTGATGGTCCCCTTCTATATGCGATCGAAGGTCTTTACCATGCCCGAATTTCTGGAGAGGCGATTCTCGCCCACCGCCCGCTGGGTGCTCTCGCTTATCTCATTGGTGGCCTACGTCCTGACCAAAATCGCCGTCGGCATATTCGCAGGCGGCATCGTCTTTAGTGTTTTGATGCCGAACGTGGAATTCATGGGTCTGGACAGTTTCTGGATAGGTTCAATTCTCGTGGTTGTCCTGACGGGACTTTACACTGTCCTCGGAGGACTTCGCGCAGTTGCATATAACGACGTCTTACAGACTGTCATTCTGGCTGTAGGCTCGGTATTGGTAACCATTTTCGGCCTGCGCGCCCTCGGCGGGTGGGACCAGCTGCGACAGATTGCCGGTTCCGACATGTTCAACCTCTGGAAGCCCCTGATTCCCAAAGGGATTGAGGGCACCTGGGCGCCGGTGAAAGAAGCCAGCAAAATGGCCTGGTATTTCAACGACAACTATCCCTGGATAGGAATGCTCTTCTGCGCCCCCATCATCGGCCTGTGGTACTGGTGCACCGACCAGTACATCGTTCAGCGCGCCCTGGGGGCGCCGGATGAACGAGAGGCCCGCCGAGGCTCGATTTGCGCCGGTTTTCTCAAGCTCCTGCCGGTCTTTATCTTTATTATCCCAGGCATGACATGCTTCGCACTGGCCCAGAGCAACAAAATGCCGGCCATTCGAGAAGTGCTCTTCGACGACAAAGGACAAATAATCCGCGAACAATGTCAGCAGGCCTTCCCGCTGCTGGTCAAAACGGTGCTGCCCGCCGGTATTCGAGGAATTGTCGTCGCAGGTCTGCTGGCCGCTTTAATGAGCTCATTAGCCGGGTGCTTTAACGCATCTTCAACGCTTTTTACGATGGACTTCTACAGCAAGTTTAGGCCAAAAGCCTCGCAGCACCATCTGGTTTGGGTAGGACGAGTCGCAACGACTATTATGGTGCTGATTGGTCTGTTGTGGATTCCCGTAATTCGCGGCGGAAAAGGACTCTATGACTACCTTCAGACCGTCCAGGGATACTTGGCGCCGCCGATCTTCGTTGTGTTTTTCCTCGGCGTATTTATGAAACGCCTCAACGGCAAGGGCTGCCTGGCGGCGCTCATTGTCGGATTCGCCATGGGGCTTCTGCGCTTGGCCATTGATACGCCCGTTAAACTGCTCGGACGCGCCTACGCCGAAGGGTCATTCCTCTGGATTATGAACAATATATTCTTCCAGTACTACAGTCTGCTGATTTTCGTGGTGTGCATCATCGTCATGATCGCCGTCAGTTACGCAACCGAACCGCCTTCCTACGAAAAAATCAAGGGGCTTACTTACGGAACTCTTTCTGTCGATGACCGCGAGAAATCACGGGCAAGCTGGAATTACAGGGATGTAATCCTCTCGGCAATGCTCCTTGTCGTCATTGTCGCGGCCTATCTCTACTTCACTGGTTAATACCGCTTATGCTCGATACCGCCCCTGAACGCCGGTTCGCCCTGTATCGTTAAGGACTGATTGTTATGGCTTACACAATTGGCTTGGATTACGGCACAAATTCTGTAAGGTGCGTAATAGTCGATGTCACAAACGGCGGCGAGGTCGCAACCTCCGTCTATGAATACCCGACCGGCGAAGCGGGCATAATCATCGACCCCGCCGACCACAATCTCGCCCGCCAGAACCCCGCCGACTACATAAAAGGCATCGAAGCAACCGTCAAAAAGGCCCTCGCACAGGCAAAGAAGACCAATAAGGCCTTCAACGCATCGCAGGTCGTCGGCATCGGCATCGATACC
>DATEBC010000472.1:0-5317 GCA_035288065.1 Sedimentisphaerales bacterium
TCACCGCACCGGCACGCATATCGACCAGCCTCATCTTAGGGCTTGGCAGGTTCATCACTCGGCGCGGCAGCCGAGCGATACTGAAATGCCCCTTTCGGCGGCAATTCTCCAATGTCTCCAGCGATGGCGTCGCACTGCCCAGGATACAATGCGCCCCTGCCAGTTGCGCCCGCTTAATCGCCACGTCCCTGCCGTTATATCGAGGCGCCGTATCCTGCTTGTAGCCCGGCTCGTGCTCTTCATCGACGATGATAAGCCCGAGCCTCGGCAGCGGCGAGAACACCGCCGACCGCGCCCCTATCACGACATCCGCCTCGCCCGCCTTGATCATCTGCCACTGCACGTTACGCTGCGCCGCCGTCAGGCCCGAGTGCATCACCGCTATTCTCTCGAACCTGGCGCTGAATCGCTGGACCGTCTGAGCCGTCAGTGCGATCTCAGGGAGCAGGATAATCGCGCCCTTTCCGCTCGCCAATACCGCCTCGATGGCCCTTATATAAACCTCGGTCTTGCCGCTGTCGGTAACGCCGTGCAGGAGCGCAACGCCGAATTCACCGGATTCTATCCGCTCCCGCAAGTGAGCCAGCACCGCTTTCTGGTCCTCGTTCAGCGTCACCTCCACTGCCGGAATCGCTAATCCTTCCGGAATTGCAGGCAGCGCAGTGATAACCGTCTTTCGTCCGATCTTGACAATCCCCTTCTCGGCCAGCCTTTTCAGAGGCTCCGCCCCGCACCCGACGGCATCGAGGACAGCCTGAACTTCCAGGCCGGATTCGGCGCAAAGCGCTTGCCTGCCTCGCAGAAAATCCGCGATCAACTTTTGCTTGCCGCCCCGCAGCCCCTCGATCGCCTCTTGGCTTCCATCCGCAAGATAAACGTACCTTTGCGTCTTTACCCCCGCCCCCTTCTTCACCGCCCCCGGCACCATCGCCGCCAAGACCTGCCCCAGCGGACAGACATAGTAGCTGCTGATCCATTTGGCCAATTCCATCAACTCCGCATCGATCAATGGCCCCTCATCGGCCACCTTCAATACGGCCTTCAGCTTGCGCCCCCGCCCAATCGCCAAAAAAGACTCTTCCCTCGGCACATCGGCCCAAGTGCAGAACCCAACCTCCGGCTTATTCTTCCTGCCGAAAGGGACCTCCACCCTCTGCCCCACCTCAATAGGCCAAATCTCATCCGCCGCCAAATAATCAAACTCCGCATCAGCAGCAGACTCAAACGCCACACGGACAATATGCCCGCATGCGACCGCGCTGCCATCTCCGGCCAGGCGCAAATCCCCCCCACTGTCATTCCCGCGCAGGCGGGAATCCACCTCACCAAACAAACTCTCAGTTCCACATTTGCCCGTCAACCAATTCACCTTCAATGATCCTCATACACGCCTTCGGCTCGGCGTTTCTCGGAGGTCTCGTTTATGAACGTGTCCTCCCGCACATCCAGGCCGATTTTTCTTATCAAGCCCTTGAGATAGTCGAGGTGCGGGCACGGTGTTGAGTGGTAGTTGTCCCTGGTGATGCACGAAGATAATTGCACGACGATTCTCTCATTGCCCATCCCCTCGTTTTTTTTGAGCCGGCGCACCAGGTTGGCCAGCTTGCGATGGACCGCCTTGCCGCAGCACCCGCCGCACGTCATATTCAGCATGCGATACGCCTTGTCCTTTGGATACGCTGCAAAGCCGCCAGTGCGCTCGGTAAACGCCTTTTCGCACGAATAACCGGAGCACCGCTCCTTGACAATGTGACATTGCACGACCGCTACGTAGTCCTTGTCTTTCAAATCCATAGCCGAAAACCTCGTCCGTTCTCAAATGGCGCCAAAGGCCGTCACAGGCGCGCCAGCGAAGGCCACAGAAGAATCAAAGTGGCCCAACATGACCCCCGTCATTCGAGCACTTCACCGTATCAATCGGTTTTCCGAAGGCGTTATAAATCTTGGCCGCCACCTGCCCCTGCATCGCCTTCAGCCCCCTTACCCCGCCTCTTTCTCTTTTTGGGCTTTTTTATTGTCTTGCCCGAATCCGTTTTTTGGGCGGTTTCCTTGAGGCCGAATTGTTTGGTTGCTATCTCGTTTATGTAATCGCCGATAGCCAGCGATGCAGTCGCCGCGGGCGAAGGCGCGTTGAGCACGTGAATCGAGCTGCGCTCTGTTTTAATGAAAAAATCGTCGATCAATTCGCCTCTGGGCCCGAGGGCCTGCGCACGCACGCCTGCCTTGCTCGGCCTAATCTCATCGGTCTGGAGCGAAGGAATAAGCCGTTGCAGGCTCCGCAGGAACAGCTTCTTGGAAAACGCCCTTCTGTACTCGCCGAGTCCGTACATCCAATTCTTCATAAACATCTTCCACGCCCCCCAATAGGCCAGCGAATCCCAGGCATCTCTCAGGCTGAAATCAGTCTTGCCGTACCCCTCCCTCTTGAAAGAGAACACTGCGTTCGGCCCGCACTCGACCGCCCCGTCGATCATCCGCGTAAAATGCACGCCCAAAAACGGAAACGCAGGGTCCGGAACCGGGTATATCAGGGCCTTGACCTTGCCCCTCGCCGACTCGGTCAATTCGTAGTAGTCCCCCCGAAACGGAATTATACGGACGCCGGGCTTGACGCCGTCTAATCTTGCCACCCTGTCGCACTGCAAGCCGGCGCAGTTAATTACGTATTTCGTATTGAAGCCGCCCCGGTTCGTCACAACTCTCGTATAGAAATCGTGCCTCTCGAATCCGATCACCTCATGGCCGGTCAGCACCTTATTGCCGCCCCTCTGGGCTTCTATCAGCTCAGCCAGTTTCCGCGCAACTTGCACAAAATCAATTATCCCCGTGCACGGCGCCCATATCCCTGCGATTCCCCGGCAGGCCGGCTCTATCTCCTCGATCCGCTCGGCCCCGATCTTCTCGATCCCCTCAATTTCGTTGGCCCTGCCCTTCTCGATAAGCTCATCGAGGCGCACCAGCTCCTTTTCATCCGTAGCAACGATTATCTTGCCGCAGATATCATGGGCGATCCCATGCTCGGCCGCGAACTTCACCAGCTCTTTTCGCCCCTTCGCGCACGTCCGGGCCTTGGCCGAGCCGGGCTTATAGTACAGCCCCGAATGAATCACCCCCGAATTATGACCCGTCTGATGGGCCGCCACGCTCTCTTCCTTCTCCAGCACTGCGATCCGAATCCCCGGATGCGCAGATACAATCTTGTAAGCCGAAGCCAGCCCCACAATCCCCCCGCCGACTACAACAATCTCAAAATCTACATTCTGCATTATCCAATTCGCCCCTGAAAACAAATTGCGCCATCCTGTAACCACGCGCGCAAAGCGATTATGGCATATTCGACGAACTCGGTCAAGATTCTCCTCCCCCCACACACCCCCAAATCCCTCCGTTACATCAGAAAGCCTGCTCCCGCCCAGGTGACAATGGTAAGGACCCAGTCGCTGTTCGACTTCCACTGAGATAAGAATCGGTTATTTGCCCGGGGCCATTTCCCGGAGGATCCGTGAAGCCTGTTCTCGGACGGCAGGGTCGTTCGCGTGCGTGGGCTCTGGAGCGTCTGACGACCATCGGCGAAGCCTGCATTGGGGTATTGCGCCAGACGCTCAGTGAGACACTCGCCTGGGCCGTCGAACGGATCGAGCAGGATCGCTGGGATTTCCAGAAAGTCAAGGTACACTTGGCTCTACCCTAAGAATGCAAAAGTCCAGTTCCTAATACAGCTATCGACTACGGGAGACTTTTTTCTTTGAAACCCTTAACGAACCGCCATTCGTGGCTGTCCCGAATAAGCGGTGGCTGTCCCTAACAAGTATTATTGTAAAACAAACTCATTAAAAACCTTCAGAAATTCTATATCTTCAAGCAATTTTTCTAAGAATCCCCTTATATAAAAATTAGTTAGTTTGAGTTTGCCATCTGCTTGGTCGCGTATTGCATATTCAGGAATGAGAGTTGTAACGGGTACCCCTTGACTCAGAATAACAAAAAGAGGTTCTGCGTTAATTACAAAACGGACATGTCTCTCACTATTTCCTAAATGTTGAAAATACCAGTCAAGGTAACTCTTGTTGCCTGTTTCTAACCAATTTAGAAACTTTTCACGGCTTTTATTGGTATACATTTCGGCTATATCCTGGCGTCTACCATCACGAGCCGCATGAAATTTTTTCTGATAGAAACAGAGTACTTCTTCAGATGAATCAGCTTTATCTGTTAGAAGGCTGAAGTCATACTTTTTACCTCCGTCAAACTGCAGATACACTTTCCTTCCTGAAAGAGTGCCGGGTATCGGTATCTCGTACATTGTAGCAAGCCCTTCTTTTAGTAAGAACTTAGAAGGTGACTCAGCTCTTTGCCGCAGTGTTTCATTGACCAGTGATATCGTGGTCGGGGGACTGTTAACATCCCAAACAATACGATCCTGTTCAATTTGTTTGAAATATAACGAGAAAGGTCGTGATTTGGTTAATTCTATTCCATGGTTTTTTACCTCACAGGCAAAAAGTATTCTATCTCCAATATAAAAGTTGCCAATAACATTTAAAAAGTCAAAGTTACTACCTGCAATGTTTGAATTTAAAAACATCTCACGGCATGATCTCATCCACGCCTGCACAAGTTCCTCGTGCTTTTGGTTAGCAGCAGGGGATGCTTTCCATGCTACGCTCTTAGCAGTAGCGAAATCATCATTTACAATGGCCCTTATTAAAGGCTGTAAGATCGTCGCTACCTCTTCATCTTTCAACAGTATATCGTTGTATGGCATGTCGTATTTCGCGCCTTGGCACTTGAGATAACAGCCAGTATTGATATAATAATCCAAATCAACGTGCATCGCAATTGGAAAACTAACTGTAGCAGGACTTTCCCCTGCATTGCCAAATAAAGGACATGACCATAATGATATACCTAAGAATAGCAAAAACAGATTACGGTAATTAATCATGTTAAACGTATCTTGTGTATTTCTAAAACAATATAGCATTGTACTGTCTCCTAAACAATTAAGGTGTTGGATAAATTGTCTTGCTAAAACTACCTGTATAACTTCCAACTGTCACGGAAATACTTGCTGCAATATCATCCAACGTGATATCACCTGATGCACCACCACAACTGCCACACTCATTGAAATTGTAAGTTCCGGTAAAACCGATACTTGCTGAAACTGTTCCGCTGACGGTAGGTGTACAATAATCGTGCCCCCAGATTTTTACACATCCAAATGCTGTTACCGAACCCGAAATTGTAGCTGAGGTTGACAGTGATGCGCTGCCATAAAGGCATCCAGTGTCACAAGGATTAGTCCACAAACCCG
>DATEBC010000473.1:0-3451 GCA_035288065.1 Sedimentisphaerales bacterium
CGCCGCCTTGGCGTCGGTATCGATCCTGGCGGTCGGAACAAGCGGCAAGCCCAGCATCCCGACGAAGTCATAGACATATTCCTCTTTTCCCGCGTCGCTGTTGGGCGGTTTCGGTGCGGCGATCCCCTTGATCGATTTGCCCCGCACGATCGCTGCGAGCTTAAAGAGGCCCGGAATTTCTTTCCGCAGCGCCTCGATATTGGCGGGGCCGGTCTCGCCTAAGAGCGAGCCGTAGCAGAAGAGCAGCATTTCCTTCGCATCGGCCAGGACGGTCTGGCGCGCCTGCTCGAGGTAGGTATTCTCCGTGGTTCCATAAGGGTCGAACCACCCGCCGCCGGTCTTGTCGCCGCCTATTTCGCCGAGCCAGCGCATAATGTAATACGCCTCGTACTGGACCTTGCCGCCCCAGCGCTTGTCCTCGAAGTCTCGGGTCTCGGTGCCGACCCATATCCTGTCGTAGTCCGCCGACTCGCGCACGACTTCGTAGCCGCGATTGTGAAAATTATCGTACCACTGGGGGTACTTGATTATGATCTTCACGTTCGGATTAACGGCACGCGCCGGGCCCAATATCAACTCGCGACTGAGCTTGACCATCAGGTCGCACCGATAGTCGGCCCAGGGTTGATCGCCCCGCGCAGCCTTGCACTCGTCGCACTGGCAATCGGTAAAGAGAAAATCGTCGATCATAATCTCATCGAAGATCGAGGCGGTATATTCGAATATTCGTTTCAGCTCGTCCTGTGTGCCCTTGTTTGTATAACACGAGATCGCGTTCCAGCCGGTCGAAATCTTGCCCATCCGCGTCGTGGTCACGCAGCCGGATACGTCGAAGCCCGCGGCCTTGAATTTGGCCTTGGCGCTCTCCAGCGCCTTGCGCTCGGCTGTGTAGTTATCCCGGAAGGCCTCGATGAAAACGTGCGTGACGCCCGTATCGCCGCACCATTTCATCGCGCTGCTGATGCCGTCCTCATTCGACAGATAGGCTTGCACGTTCTGCGCCGTGAACAGCGTGGATATTTTCAGGAGGTCTTTGTTATCATTCGCCAGATCCCAGAGCGACTGCCCCCTCAGAGAAATCGGCACAACAAAGAGCAGCGCCGCCGCACACCTGGTAATCTTAGACACAGCCATCTTTACCACCCCTTTCGCATCAACGTCTAATTACTCAAACTGACCAATCCCCTGGGGACGACACGATAAATCCTTATGCAACACCAAGATAACACAGTGTGTCATTCCCGCGAAATGGAACATCCGCCTGTGGTGGAGCGGGAATCCACTGACTCGCCGTACTACTGGATACCTGCTTTCGCAGGTATGACAAGGCGAATCGGTCAGTTTGACTTATTACTGCTTGCTTACCTTGACCCGGCTCACCGTCAACTCGCCGCCGAGGATGGGCAGGCGAAAATCCGCGCCATTGCACCGGTTCATGAATCGGCACTCCGGCAGGTCGAAGGTCGCCGTCTTCCACTGGCCGCTGTTGCCTATCTCGACGTTGCCCTTTGGCCTAAACGTCCCCTCGTAAATGCCTTCGGACGGATTCGAGCTGTCGTACTCCACAAGGAACGACGAGCACCCCGCATCGCGATATGTCACCGAAAGCACGACCGTTTTGTCATACAATTCAAACGCAAAAGCATCATCGATATTGAAATACAGGTAACGTCCGCCCGCCGGCAGCTCGGGATTCGCCGCTGAGGTTATCGCGTTCGCCTCGCCGATCTTCGCTTCCTTCCAGACGCCGTCGCCGTCGCTGGGGCGGACCTCCAGGCCGAGCGCCTTGCCGCCGTCCCAGGCAACACTGTCGCCGCTTAGATACGATGACGGCAGGCGAAGATGCATCCGCTGATGCCAAAGATCGCAGAACAGCCGGGTCAGCTCGATATAGAGCCGCCCGTATTCGCGCGAGTCGGCGACGTCCGTCCCCTCGTGCCATTCGCTCCAGGTCTCGACGTGCACTATCCACGGGCGATGGTCCGGATTGAGCTGAAGGACTTTGCGCCATCGGTCGATGTACGTCTTGCCGTCCTTCCTTTCCACAATCAGCGGCGACCTTCCCGGGACCGCACTATGGTCGTAACCGGGCCCGAGAGCCGCAGTCTCCCTGTAGATCAACGGCCCGTTGACGGCGCCGCCCCAGGAATACATCGCATCGGCCTGACCCTTCCACTCCGGCGACTTCACGATGAAAGGCTCAATGCCGAAGTCATTGCGAAACCTCTGCCTGACATACTCAAACTGCCCGTCGTCCTGGCCCGCGGCAAAATGCGCCGAATACAGGAACACTATCGGCTTGCCATCCACGCGCGCCCATTTCTCCGGCGGGATAAAGCTGAAGTAGTCGCGCATTGCGGTATAGAACCAGTCCCTGCCAAACTCGGTGGAAAGATCGACGTGATAATTGCCCTTGCCGTCCCTTCGGAAATCGTTCCACATCAGTATCGACGTGTCGTAAAACAGGCCTATCTTCGGCGGCTTGGCGCCCTCAGCCTCCAACTCGCTCTGCGCCTGAACCAAAGGCCCCAAACCCGCAAAGCTCCATCCGTCGTATCTGGCAGGCACGCCCCAAAACACCGGCATTAGGAAATCCACGCCCGCCTCGACCATATCGGTCAACTGCCGCTTATGCCACGAGACGCTTTTATAGCTGATGCCGTTCATATCGGCCGGATGAGTCGTCAGCGCATCGCTGCCGTCGCCGTCGATTATGTGGCTCTTGCTTTCGATATCATACCAGTAGAAATACGTCGTCCCCACAATGGGCTGGCCGGCCTTGAACGTCTCAGCGTTCTTATGCGCCTCAGGCGACAACGCAAAGTACTTCCCCGGCGGCTTGGCCGGCAGCCTGTCGTCCGCCCCAAAACCCGCCGAACAGCCCGCACAAAACACCACAACGAAAATCAATCGACACGTCCGCCAAATAATCATAGCAAATACTTTCGTCCAACCATCGAATCCCTTTGCCCATATATTGTCATTGCGAGTCCGCCCGAGGCGGACTGGGGACGACGAAGCAATCTCATCGCCCTATAGTATTGTCATTGCGAGGAGTCCGCCTGCGGCGGAAAGCAATCTCATCGCTCTATAGTAGCAAGATTTATGAAACGCGGCATCAGTTTGCTACGCTCTACACTTGACATTCTCTGAAAGCACTGATCTTGCTCTTCAATTCCCGGCACGCGCCGGCCGGGTCGCTCGCTGCGGTCACCGCCGAGCACACGGCAACAGCATCCGCACCGGCACTCAAGACGGTCTGCACATTCCCCGGCCCTATCCCGCCGACCGCAACGCCCGCAATACCCTTGCCCCGGAGCTCCTGCGCGGCCTTGCTCACATACTCGATGCCTACAGCCTCGGCAGCAGGCTTGGTCGCCGTCGCAAACACAGGGCCCAGCGACGCATACGTAATCGGCTCATCGCACGCCGCCCGCAACTGCGATGAGCC
>DATEBC010000474.1:0-7025 GCA_035288065.1 Sedimentisphaerales bacterium
ACTACAGACGTGACGGGGCGTAACGAGGCCATACAAGAGCCATACACGTATCTGAAGCAGAACGCCGAATTCCGCACGCTTTTCGGCGACCACGCGCACCGGCACATGTTCAACAACGGACCGGGCACAGTGCAGCAATCATACGAACGGTACAAGGCCCTTGCCGACGAGATCGAGCTGGCCGTCATCGCCGAATCGGCCCGATGGGGAGACCAGGCAACCGCCTCGCCTTACACGCTCGCAACCTGGCAAGGCACGCGCGGCTACGTGCTCAACACCTATATGCCCCAGCGGCCGGCGATAGTGCTCGGGCAGTTGCGCAGCGCCGGCCTGTATCCGAGCCTTGATGCCCCTGTGATTTACGTCAACGGCAGCTATAAGCACGGCGGCGAGATTCTGCCGACCGACCAGGTATCGCTCGTCCTGCCGGGGGATGTCTTCTACATAGATACGGAGCTGGTCGCCGAGGGCGCCCTGGCCCGCGCCCATGTGCCCGTGGATAACAGGCTCGCCCTTGCGTGGACGGCGAAGACCTTCGCGCCGGACTCCGACTGGACCGACGGCACAACCGGAACAGGCGTCGGCTACGAGGCAAGCAGCGGGTATGAAAACTGGATCGACACCGACGTTCGCAACGAGATGTACAACAAGAGCACATCTGTCTTTGTTCGCATCGAGTTCGGCTGGGACGGCAGCGAGGAATTCGACAAACTGGAGCTTCAGATGAGGTATGACGACGGATTCGTCGCCTATCTCAACGGTGCAAGAGTTTGTACAAGCGGCAATCTGACCAATGAGACACCGGGCACGGCTACAGCCGGCAGCCACGAAGCGAGCAGCACCTTTGAGACGTTTGACATTACCGACTTCAAGGATGAGCTGGCCGTCGGGCTAAACTTGCTCGCTATACACGGGATTAACATTTCGACCGGCAGCTCCGATATGATTGTGCTGCCGAGGCTGCTCGGCAAGGCTATCGATCAGACATCCCTTAGCAGGCCCGTCCTGTACACAGCGGACGGCGCCGACCCGAGGCTGCTGTGGGGCGGCAGGAATCCCGCCGCCGTCGAATACACAGGCCCGTTTACCCTAAGCGAAAGCAAGATAGTCAAAACACGAACATTCTATAACGGCCAGTGGAGCGCGCTGAATGAAGCGCTATTCGGCGTGGGACCGGTGGCGGACAGTCTGCGGATTACCGAGATTATGTTTCATCCGCAGGACACCGGCGATCTGAACGACCCGAACGAAGAATACATCGAGCTGAAAAATATCGGCGCCGAGTCTATAAACCTCAACTTGGTTAAATTCGCCAACGGGATAGACTTCACCTTCGGTGATTTCGAGCTGGGTGCGGGCGAGCTTGCCGTGATTGTTAAAGACCGCTCGGCCTTTGAGGCTCAGTACCCGGCCTTTTCCAGTCTTATCGCCGGCGAATATTCCGGCAGCCTGGACAACGGCGGAGAGCGAATCGAGCTAATTGACGCCGTCGGCCAAACAATCCACAATTTCAGATACTCAGACAAGTGGTTTAATATTACCGACGGCATGGGATTCTCCCTCACGATAAAAGACCCCGACAACCCCGACCCCAACGAATGGGACAGCAAGAGCGACTGGCGGACCAGCGTCTTTTCGGGTGGTTCGCCCGGCTGGGACGACAGCGGGGTTATCCCCGAACCCGGCACTATCGTGATCAACGAGGCGCTCGCGCATTCGCACGACGATGCCTCGGACTGGATCGAGCTGTACAACACTTCAAACGAGATAGTCGATATCGGCGGGTGGTTCCTCAGCGACAGCGATGCGAACTTCACTAAATACGAGATTGGTGAGGAGACATATCTCGATCCTTATGGGTATATCGTCTTTCATCAAGACTCTAATTTCGGTGTCGTGAGCGACCCGGGCGCCCGCGAACCGTTTGCCCTGAGCGAGAACGGCGAGACCGTCTATCTGCACGCCGGACGAGACGGCGAGCTGATGGGCCTTATAGACCAGGAGACCTTCGACGCCTCGGAGACGGGCGTATCGTTCGGACGGTATCGCAAGAGCACCGGAACTTACAACTTCGTCCCAATGGACCACAACACGCCGGGCGGACAGAATGCGTATCCTAAGGTCGGCCCCGTGGTGATAACGGAGCTGATGTACCACCCCACCGACCCGTGCGAAGGCGACCCGCCGGCGTATGAAGACGACGACTATGAGTACGTCGAAATATACAACATCACCGGCTCGGCCGTGACCCTGCAGGAATACGACAATGAGTCGGGGGAATATATCCCGTGGCAGATTGAGGGCGTTGGCTTCACCTTCCCGGCGAACACGACCATTTTGCCTTATGGGTATCTGGTGGTTGCCCATAATACGGCGGCGTTTGCACATCGCTATGGCTCTCTGCCTGGGGGTATGCTGCTCGGCCCGTGCGGGAAGATGGACAACGGCGGCGAGCAAATACAGCTTTCAAAACCTGGCGATGAGAATCTGGATACGCCGGAGACGGGCGACTACCACCTGATTCGGGTGGACCGCGTCAACTACAGCGACGGCAGCCATCCGGACGGCGACGAGCCGGACCTGTGGCCGACGCAGCCCGACGGCGGGGGCTATTCGTTGACGAGGACCTGGCCGGGGCTATACGGCAACGACCCCAACAACTGGACAGCGGAAGTACCCTCTCCAGGCGGAGAGTAACGGCAAAACTGTACTCCTATCAGTCTGTAACACCTGATTTGCCGGCTTGTCATTGCGAGAGCCACCAAAGGTGGCTCGTGGCAATCTCACGCTTTCGCGAGATTGAGATTGCTTCGTCGCTCCGCTCCTCGCAATGACACCCCGCGTTGTACCTGATACAGACTACTATAGCCGGTTGGACGGTCGATTTAGCCCGCCTGTGTGCAACTCACGGTGGCTGATAAGCCGAAGGGGGTGCTCCCTAAGTAGTATTATAGTATGTGGATGTTATGCCTTCTCGGCGAGCGAGGTTGTGGTTTCTCGGGTGTTTTGGCATTGCCGGCCCGTCTGGGTGAGACCGACAAGCGAGCCTCCGAGAGGCCCTAATTTTTTTGTGAATTCTTATGATTCTGTTGTTTTTTTGCTTGACAGTGTGGGGCGTGTTTGGTAAGTTAGGGTAGTGTATGTGGCTCTTCATTCGGAAGAGGGCCATGCCAAAGTGATGAAGTTGCTGCCGCATCTTGCTCCGTTAAGGAGGAGGCTTGAATGTGCAGCGGAAAATTCAATTCAAAATGTTGAGATTGGAGGACAAGTTATGGTGAAAAAACTATTTCTTTTACTGGTCATGTTGATGAGCGTCCCGGCGTTTGGCAGCTTAGCGCTGTTGTCGTCGAGCGACGTGGTCATCGCCGTTGATGCCGACGGTCTTGTCTCGCAGAGTTCGTATCCGGGCGGTGAGGCGCCTCTATACGCTCTGGATCAGAACTCCGGAACGAAGTACCTGAATTTCGCCGGCCCATCGACGGGTTTCATAGTTACGCCCGCGGGCGCAACGACGGTGCGGAGCTTTAGGCTGACGACGGCCAACGACGCCGAGGGGCGTGACCCGGCGTCGTGGGCGCTCTGGGGCACGAACGATGCGATTACAAGCGCCGACAACAGCACCGGCTTGGCCGAGAACTGGACGCTTGTAGGCTCCGGCTCAGTGGCTCTGCCTGATGCGCGGTTCACAGTTGGTCCGGTTGTTACGTTCAGCAACAGCACGGCGTACAATTCGTATCGGATGTTGTACCCGACGCTGAAAGGGGGAGCGGGCGAGCTGATGCAGATTGCGGACGTAGCGTACTACACAACGCCCAGTGGGAGCGGGTCGAGCGTGTTGTCGGCGAGCGATCCCATTCTGGCCATTCACGGCGGGGCGCAGGATAGTCGTTATCCCGGCAATGAAAGTCCGGCCAACCTCGTTGACGGCTCCACGAACAAGTACCTGAACTTCGGCCGGCTGAACAGCGGGTTCATCGTGACCCCGGCTATGGGAACATCGATTGTTGACAGCTTCCAGATAACCACGGCAAACGACTCGGCCGAGCGCGACCCAGCGTCGTGGGAGCTGTACGGGACGCTCGATGCGATCCTCAGCGGGGACAATACCGAAGGCACTGCCGAGACATGGACGCTGATTGCCAACGGAACCATTGCTCTGCCGGATGACCGCAACACTCTCGGACCCCTGGTGGAATTCAGCAACAGCACGGCTTATGCATCGTACAAGATTCTTTTCCCGACGCTGAAGAACGCGGATTCGGCTAACTCGATGCAGATAGCCGAGATTCAGCTCTACGGCATTCCTGAGCCGGCAACAATCTGCCTGCTTGGAATGGGCGGCCTTGCCCTGATACGGCGACGCCTCAGCTAAGTTGAATCATTGAGCGACTGCAATATCGTCGCTGGTTGGAAAACAATAGACGCCTCTTGTTGGGCACAAGGGGCGTCTTTTTATTGGTTCCGCGCGGCGATGCAATGGAGTCTCTTGGTCAGCGAGAATGAGACAAGAAGGCCTCTGAGTTAGGAGACGATTTCAGCTCCGGGCGTAATTGTGCAGTTGTATTCTTTCCTTTCATTATTCCGACCTGGCATTTCTGCACACCGCAGAGTCGGACCTGCGACCTGCGCCTTGCGGGCTGCACCGCCTCTAAAATCGCAGTCTCTTATTGGTTTTTTGAACCGGATAGTTTTCTGAGCATATTTCGGATGTCACCAATGCCTTTTATCGCTATATAAATGGTAATCGTTGAATACCAGACCAGGCAAGCGAGAGTCATCGCTCCCCAGAACCAGTGGTGTTTAAGCATTGTCGCCACTGTGTTGATAATAGCCGTCATCATTCGTTTCCTTTTGCTGGGCTTTGAGATTGCGGTTTAAGAAGCGAGCCAATAATCATTCCCAACGCCACAATTATATACGTGGCGACCCCACATGATGTGTCATTTTTCCGGAACCAGTTGGTCAGCGGACCGACTTTCTGCAGAACAAGTATGGCGGCAGGCACAAGCGCACCAAAGATAATGGCGGCAGTTGCTCCCCAATTGTTCGCGCCCTTCCAATAACAACAGGCAATCAACAGTACCGACATGCTTGAAAGGTAAATTGTGCCGGTAATTCCAAGATATGTCCAAAGGTCGCCCTCAATTTTGTACCATAATCCATAGATCAACAGGAACACGCCAATGACTGCGATAATAGTGCGATTCCAGAAAAGGCCTTTTTTCTCCGACCATTTTTGTTTACGGAACGGCGCCATAATATCATTGTAGATTACGCTGCCCCAGGTGAGCATGTAGGAAGAATCCGTGCTCATATCGGCTGCCAGCATCGCAGCCACCAACAAGCCCATTATCCCCGGCGGCACAATTATGCTAAGCATCTTGGGCATAGCCATGAGACTATTTCCCCCAACCTGCTGGGGTGTGAGCAACGCAAGGGCTGCAATACCCCAGATGCCTGGGATCAGGAAGCGCGCAACGAAAAAGAATGATGTGCCGGTATAGACCTTTCGTCCGGTTTTGGAGTCTTTTGCCGCCAGAACACGGGCAATCTGTGTTTGCCATGTGAGAACTGCGGCTGTGTTCAGCAATGCGTTGAAAATGACATAGGACCATCCCATATTCTCATTCACAAACGGATTAAACCCACCCTCGCCATAGTTGGTTTGCACAGTGTCCACAAGCGTGCTCCAGCCCACTTTGTAAAGAATAAGAAATGTTGTTATTATCAGGCCGGCGCTCATAACAATGAACTGGAAGAAGTCGGTTATAAGGACCGAAAGCATCCCACCCAGAATTGTGTATGTCGCAACGCTGACCAGCAATGCCGTCATCATGACTTTGAGGTATTTGGGGTCGAGGCCGCTGACACTCACAAGGAAATCACCGCCTATTCTCAGGAACACGCCCATATTCAGCAAGCCGCCGAGCACAATGACAACACCTGAAGCCCAGCGGACGCGCGGCCCATATTTCCTCTCAAAAAGCTCGGGGATAGTCATAACGCCGGAATCACGCAAAGGTTTGATGCAGAATCCCGTGCGCCCCACAAGAAACATAGCCAGGAACGTCAGGATGCCAGGCACGGCTCCGGCAAAACCCTTGTCGAAGCCGTTCTGTGCCGTGTACATGCACGTTACGATGCCGAATTCCGTTGCTGCAAGTGAGGCGATACCAAGATAAACATCCATCTCTCTTCGAGCGAGAAGAAAGTCTTCAACTTTGCCGACGTATTTTCTGACCATTACGCCGGCAACCATAGTAATGAGCAGATACGCTCCAACAATGCCGCCGTCAACTAATGTAAAATTGTTCATTGGTCGCTTGTTCCTATTCGTCCAATCAAGTTTCGTTCCCCGGCTTGGCGGACAATCAGTATATCTGATCTTCCACCCGGACGAGGCTCACCATAAACCGAGATATTACCTTTCCAACGAGGGCCAAAGTTGTTCTTTGCAGTCGTTTTCGGTAATCAATCAGGATTCTCCTCGCTGCTGTCCGAAGCGTCAAGAGGCAATTGGGCCTGTGGCCGGACAGGGCGTATATTGTATCTCCCCCGAAGGGGCAGGCGGATGTTGTATCTCGTATTGCGTATCGCGTATCGCCCCGCAAGTCCCGTAAGGGACGCCTTGCGGCGGGGCCTCGGTGGCGTATCGCGGGGGTGAATTGGGTTTGTTTTGCATAATTGAGGCATAGCCACAAAGGCACCAAGGGTGGAAGAGCACAAGGGATAAGAGAACAGGGAGACAAGAGGGGATCAGGAGAACAGGGAATCTGCAGATTGATTCCGCCCAATTGCCGGCGGATCTGCGATATTGATGATTGATTATGCATTCGACCCTTCGAGGATGCTCACTTCGACAAGCTCAGTGTGAACAGGGCATGCGAGCATCCAGCATCTGCTTGAAACCCCTGAAGAACTGCGTTATATCCTCATTCGTGGGATTATGATCAAGAACCTCATAACACAGACGCTTAAACTTGTGGTTATCTACAATGAACAGTACACAGAACGGCCCATCATAT
>DATEBC010000475.1:0-3212 GCA_035288065.1 Sedimentisphaerales bacterium
ATCCCGGGCAGATACGCCATTAGAATCGCGGGCGCCTTATCGACGATAGTGCGAATGACCCGCGGACGTCCCTGCACGAGCACGAGAACTATCGGTTTGCCCGTCGCGGCAAGCTCTTCGATCAGTTTCAACTGAGGGGCGGTCATCGTCAGGTCGTCGATATTGCCCGGCGTTTCACAATACGTCGGCTCGCCGATGCACGCAATTACAGCATCGGCCTGGCCGGCTGCAGCGACGGCTCCGGCGATGTCGGCTTCCTTATCGAAGTCAACGGCCTGGACATAGGTAACATTTTGTTTGCCCAATTTATCCTGAATCGCTTCGAGAATTGTGAACTTTTCAGCCGGGTACAGCTCCTCCTTTTCCCCCTGCCAGGTTATAGTCCAGCCGCCGTTGAGGTAAGAGAGCTTGTCGGCACAGGGGCCGGTGACAAGCACTTTTTGGCCCTTTTTCAACGGCAGGGTGTTGTTGTCGTTCTTGAGGAGGGTTATTGCCTCGGTTGCCGCCTGGAGATTCACCTGGCGGGATGCCTCGGTTGCGAAGCCGGCAGCGAGCGTTTTATTCGGATACGGATTTTCGAGCAGCCCGAGCCGGACCTTGACGCGCAGGATTCGCGCGACGGCCTGGTCGATCCTCTGCATCGGGACTTCGCCGGCCTTAACAAGGTCAATCAGCGTATCGTAGAAGCTGTAGTCATAAGGAACCATGCTCATATCGATCCCCGCCAGGACGGCCTGCTTGACTGCCTCGCGTCGGTCCTTTGCGACCATTTCCCGCGTATATAGATTCTCGATGTCCGCCCAGTCGGAGACTACAAAGCCTTCGAAGCCCAGCTCGCCTCGGAGCAGGTCGGTGAGCAGGAATTTGCTTGCGTGAACGGGGATGCCGTTTATTTCGGATGAATTGACCATAACCGTGGCGACGCCAGCCTCAACGGCGGCTGCAAAAGGCTTTAGGAAAAGCTCGCGAAGCTGCCTTTCCGGTATCCATGCGGGGGTGCGGTCTTTGCCAGAAAGCGGAAAGCCGTAGCCCAGATAGTGCTTCATACACGCGGCCACTTTGGTCGGCTGCGAGATGTCTTGACCCTGCTGGGCGCGAACATAGGCTGCTCCCATTTGCGATGCCAAATATGCGTCTTCTCCGAGGGTCTCGTAGAAGCGCGGCCACAATGGCTGACGCGCCAGGTCAAGAACCGGATTGAAATTCCACGGAATGCCCGATGCC
Organism: Sedimentisphaerales bacterium; assembly: GCA_035288065.1. Classification (GTDB taxonomy): domain Bacteria; phylum Planctomycetota; class Phycisphaerae; order Sedimentisphaerales; family Anaerobacaceae; genus JAFGCD01. The sequence continues at coordinate 1,225 of DATEBC010000475.1, forward strand.
CTGGTTTCAAAGGCGCAAATCTCCGAGAGCTTCTCCATCAGGTCGATATTGCCGGTGGCGGCGACGGCGATATTCTGCGGGAAGACCGTCGCTCCGAGGGTGTAGTTGACGCCGTGAATCGCATCGATTCCGTAGATAATGGGTATTCCCAGCCTGGTCTTCTTGGCGGCAAGGTCCTGAATCTGCGTGATAATCTCGTGCCAGTTTTCGAGTGTGCGCGCCTGGCCGCCGCAGTTGAGTATTGAGCCGACATTGTGGTTGATGATGGCGTTGGCGAGCTTCTTGTCATCCAGTTGGAGGCGTCCGTCTTTGTCGGCGCCCGCCACGACCTCCAGTGTTACCTGGGTCATCTGGCCGACCTTTTCTTCGAGCGTCATCTTCGCAAGGAAGCTCTCTACACGGGTCTCGATGGGGTCCTTCTCGCGGTTCGCGGCGAGATTGGAACAGCCGGAAACAGTTGCAAGAAGCGCTATTAGAAAAATGCTCGTCTTTGTCATAAGAATCCTTTCTATCGCATACAGTTATCAGAAGCTGTGAATAATATCACGTCGAACGGGGGTTATCAAAGGCAAAAAACGTGGCGTCTTTCGTAAACAGGCATGGACCAATGCCCCGCGAGGCTGGACCACTCCCTTACGGTCGTGGCTCTGTTGGGGCGGGTCGTGGCTCTGTTGGTGGTGGGTCGCGGCTCTGTTGGGGCGGGTCGCGGCTCTGTTGGGGCGTGCAATTTTGTGGCATGAATAGAGGTTGCATGATTTTAGTGCGATTGCCCTGCCATCCAGAGGCGAAAGGCTGGAAATTACAGGCATAATATGTTAAGATGGCGTATTGAGAAGTAAATGAGCTAAGAGCCCATAACAAGATGAGATGTGATACGCCTTTGGTTCTCTGGATTCCCGCTTTCGCGGGAATGACAGACGGGGGGTTTTCATTTTGTTAGGCTCTAATTCAATTTGGAAGTCTTGGATGAAAAATAGACGGCTTCGGCGCGCACTGCACTTACTGGTTTATTTAGCGGCTCTGCAATTATTCTTCAGCGGCGAATCTTGCGGGGCGGACTGGCCTATGTGGCGATACGACGCGGCCCGCAGCGGGGCAACCGCTGACGGGTTGGCCGAGCAGCTTTATTTGCAGTGGGCAAGGCGGATGCCCAAGCCGGCGCCGGCCTGGTCGGAGGAGCAATATAAGCTCCAATTCGACAAGTCCTACGAGCCAATTGTGATGGGCAAGCGGATCTTTGTTGCCTCTATGGTCGGCGACAAGGTGACCGCTTACGATACGGACAGCGGCGTTGAGATATGGCGGTTTTACTGCGACGGTCCTGTCAGGTTCGCGCCGGTCGGATGGAAGGACCGCATATATTTTGTCAGCGACGACGGATGCCTCTACTGCCTGGCCGCTGCGGACGGCAAGCTCATTCGCAAGCTTCGCCTCGGACCCTCGGACAAGAAAATACTGGGCAACGGTCGGCTGATTTCGATATGGCCTGCGCGGGGCGGGCCGGCGCTGTTTGACGGGAAGATATACTGTGCGGCGAGCATCTGGCCTTTTATGGGCGTCTTTATCTACGCGATTGACGCCGAGACCGGCGAGATTGCCTGGGAGAACAGCTCGAGCGGGTCGAGATATATGACACAGCAGCATAACAGCGAGGCATTCGGAGGCGTCGCGCCTCAGGGGTATCTGGCCGCAACGCAGGACAAGCTGCTCATACCGAGCAGAACGACGCCGGCGTGCTATGACAGACGGACGGTCGAATTCATTTACTACCGTCTATCCGAAAGGGGCATGGGCAAGCACGTGGGTGGATACGACGTCTGCATCTGGAAGGATCTGTTCTTCAACAACAGCATAATGTACCGGCTTGCCGACGGGGAGGGAATCGTCAAGACGTCCGTGCAGGTCGTCGCTGACGATGCAATCATCGCGTTCGATAAGGACGCAGCGCTGGTAGGGTATGTGCCGCGTGAAGTTCCCGAAGCCGAGCG
>DATEBC010000476.1:0-6818 GCA_035288065.1 Sedimentisphaerales bacterium
TGGCGGGCTTCGGACAAGCCAAGGACCTTGCCCCACCCGCCACAGGCGGGCTGCCGAATATGGACACAAATGCCTCCAGCGAGAATGCTACTGAGCAATCCATGCCAAGCATCAGCGATTTGTTGACGGTCGTCGATAAGGCAACGACGGGTAAAGAAGAAGGCAAGGACTGGTCCACACCGGTAAAACTCGTGATCATTTTCGGCGGCCTGGCCATTTTGCCGAGCCTCCTGATAATGATGACATCGTTCACGCGGATAATCATAGTGCTTTCCTTCGTTCGTCGCGCACTGACGACTCAGTCAATACCGCCTACGATTGCGATCGTCGGCCTTGGATTGTTTCTGACGTTTTACACGATGTCTCCGACATTCGCCAAGCTCAATGCGATGAGCATTCAGCCTTATCTATCGGACAAAATTGATTTCAAGACTGCAGGCGCCAAAGGCGGCGAGTGCATCAAGGAATTCATGCTCAGGCAATGCCGCCAAAACGACCTGGCGTTATTCGTACAGATGGCGAAAATAGAGCCCCCAAGCGATCCGGTGCAGCTCGGACTGCACGTGGTGGTCCCGGCATTTATCATCAGTGAATTTCGCACGGCGTTTGAGATTGGCTGCCTTTTGTTCATTCCGTTCCTGCTTATAGATATGGTTATAGCAAGCGTCCTGCTAAGCGCCGGCATGATGATGCTGCCGCCCGTGATGATATCACTGCCTTTTAAGCTGATATTGTTCATCCTGGTCGATGGATGGGGTCTGCTCGCGAAGAGTCTGAGCATGGGCTTCAATTGATCTCAGAATACAGGAGACAGAAAACAGAAGACAAAAAGTAGAATACAAGCCCCAAGCGTAAGCGCCGGGGCCGAAGACGCAGTACGACATACGACATTCAACATACGAGATACGAGATACGAAATACGCTTCACGACATACGAGATACGAACTATGAGCAGCAATTTCATACTTTACCTCGGAAGACACACGCTGGAGACAGCCTTGCTTGTATCGACGCCGCTCCTTCTGACCTGCCTGGTGGTGGGCGTGGTAATAACGCTGTTTCAGGCGGTGACATCCATACGAGATATGACTCTTACGATAGTCCCCAAGCTTCTGGCGCTGGGCCTGGTGGTATTGCTTTTCGGAGGCTGGATGCTGCATGTGATGCTGAGATTCTTCACCGAGATATTTGGCCACATAGCAAGCATCGGACACTGAATCATGGATCCGACGACGGGCAGATTGTTCGATTTTGCGATGGTATTATCGCGGGTATCCGCTTTTTCTCTAATACTTCCCGTTTTCAGCTTCAAGGCTGTCCCCGTGAGGATCAAAGTCGCCTTGATGCTGTTCATATCGCTTTTCTTCACTATGGCGATGCCCCACGCAGCGCGGTCGAATCCGGGAGAAGAGATATCGACGGTGAAGGTGGTGCTGCTGCTGAGCAATGAGGCGATATACGGGTTGTGCATGGGTCTAATCGCGCAGTCGATATTTGCAGCGGTGAAGTACTGCGGCCGGATAACCGAAGACCAAATGGGCCTGACGATGGCCGAGATACTCGACCCCATGACAGACGAGCAGTCTGCGCCGCTGGGCATGCTGATGGAGATAATATTCATAATCGCCTTTCTCAGCGCGAACGGCCACCATCTTTTTCTTTTGACAATCAGCCGAAGCTACGAAGCGTTTCCTGCCAGCAGTATTCCAACTATGCCGATTATGATCAGCGGGGTAGTCAAGAGCGGCTCAACGCTGCTTCTGGCGGGTTTGCGACTGGCCGCGCCCATGCTCGCGGCATTCTTGTTGCTAATGGTTGTCCTTGCCGTGGTGGCGCGCATAGCCCCCGAAGCGAACATCCTCTTCATCTCGCTGCCGCTGCGTATCGGTCTGGGATTGATGCTGGTGGGCATCTTCATCCCGTTTATCACCGGCTTTGTGGGAGAATTCGCCGACTGGATGGGGAAATTGCTGCCTATATAAGAGGGTACAAGTCGTGGCGGAGAAACCAGCCAGCGAAAGAACAGAACAACCAACAAGCAAGAGGCTCTCTAAAGCCAAATCACAGGGGCAGACCCCTCAGAGCGAGGAATTGATTTCCTGCGTCTCGATTCTGGCTCTGGTGGCAATAGTCGCCTTCCTTGCTCCGTCCTTATGCCGGTGGTGCACCAGGGAAATAGAGCAGGGGATGAGCTGTGAGACATCCGCTTTTGGCAGCAGCAAGGCCTTTCTGAATTTCATCAATGCTAAAATAACGGCTCTGACCGTCGTGATTCTGCCGATTTGTGCGGTGCTCTGCATCGGGTCCGTAGCCGGGAGTATTATCGTTGGGGGGCTCAATTACTCTCCTAAGGCCGTAAAACTGAATTTCGGTGCGATAGCCCCGACCAGTGGATTGGGCAAGCTGGTGAATATGCGTTCGTTTGTTCGACTTCTGGCATCGGCGCTCAAACTGTTTTTTGTCTCGGTCATTACATGGTACTACCTTGCAGACCGGCTGGAAGCCATTGCAGCTCTTCGATGGGCCTGGTCCTTTGCGCTGCTGGCCGGCATCGGGAAGCTGATCCTGGGGCTTATGATCCGGATTTGCATTGCGCTTCTTGTCATCGCAGCAGCGGACACCGTCTTCCAAAAATGGAAGTATATCCAGGACCTCAAGATGACCAAACAGGAGGTCAAGGAAGAATACCGGGAAAAAGAGGGAGCGCCTGAGGTCAAACGCCGCATCCGCAGGATTCAGTTACAGACGGCTATGAAGCGCATGCTCACCGAAGTGCCGAAGGCAGGCGTCGTTTTGACCAACCCGACGCACGTGGCTGTTGCGCTTCGGTACGACGCCAAGAAAAACCAGGCCCCCATCCTCGTAGCCAAGGGCGCGGACCATCTCGCCGAGAAGATCAGAGAAATAGCCCGCGCCTACGGCGTTCCCATTATCAGGCGGCCTGAACTTGCAAGGACCATATTTGCAACGGTCAAGCTCAATACCGCCATTCCTGAAACCCTCTACGTTGCGGTTGCGGAGGTCTTGGCCATGATTTACAGACTGCGACACAGGAGATGACGGCGAGCTGGAAGGTCGATTCGGCCTATTCACACTGCTAATCGCTCACGACATGGCCGCAAAAAGGGGCATGGTTCAAATAAGTCAAATTCCGGGTAACATTATTTGTGGTTTCATAGCGTGTGGCAGCCTCATCCCCTGGGGATGGGGATGGTTGCACCGTTTTCGGAGTTTTGCCATCCCCAAGCTGCGCTTGAGGCTGCCACCCAGAATTGAACCATACCCAAAAAGGCGATTGGCCGGCTACTCGCCGGCGCCCACACTGCTGCTGAGAACGCCCGCTGCGGCCAACTGGTTTTGGAGCAATGCAAGCGTTTTTTCGAGGTATGCGAACCTGCGTATCAAGTATTCCTCTTTTCTTGTCAGGCGGTATTCTTCCAGTTCGATCTTCTCGTCAAGATACTCTATCTCATCAGTGATCTGCTGTTGATCGAGGATTAGTGACCCGGTGGTGATCTTCAACATTCTGTCGATCTCGTCTTCAATCTTGCCGGCAAAGCCCTGTTTTACGCGAATGGTGGCGGTGAAGACTCCGTCGGCGCCCAGGTCCACGGCAAGTTGCAGGCCGTTCTCGGCATAATCAGGATCGCCGTTGGAGTCGAACGTGCTGATGCCTGTTATGACATTTCCGGTGATGGTCATATCTCGGTAAGTCGATTCATCGGAGAGCTTGATTTGCGCAGAGGTTATTACCCCGCCGCTGACGGTTACTTGAACGTCATATTCGCCGCCGGTGGTATAATTGCTGCTTGCGCCGTAGAATGTGATAGTATCGCTTGTGCTGCTGCCGGCCTTGTCCGCCCCGATCACCTCGAGGACAGCCAGATAGTCCTCCGCCACCGCCTCATCAAATTTGCTTGTGTCAAAACTGAGCACCCCATTCCTGTCTATATCGAGTCCTATGTCAAGAGGCGTCAGAAACGCGTCTATATCCTGTATGAAGCCGGCGGTCTGCTCGATAATAGGCTCGCGAAACCTGTAGTTTATTGTCGAGACAACGTAGTCGCTCATCAAGACACCGGCGGTCTTCTCCTCCTTGTTGTAGGCGGTCTTTTCCTCGATAAATTCCACAGCGTTATTATATGCCAGAACGAAGGAATCGATCTTCTCCTTGACCGATTCTATGTCCCTGGTCAGAGTTAATTCCTCGCCGGAGGCGTCGGTAGTATCGTGCAGATGCAGAGTCACACCATAAATGACATCGTCCACAGTATTTGAGCTTCTGCTGATGTAGGCCGGGACGCCTTTTGTCGTTTCCACCACAGGGATAGGTTGCGAACCGGGGCCGAGGTTGGTCCCGTTGCCGGAAATCATGCTGACGTCGCCTAACGTATCGCTGAAGGTAAATGTTATATCTCCGCTCCCCAATCCATTGGCACCCCCGGCGACTGTTACATCGCCGGCATTTATCGTGGATAGCGCTTCGAGAGCGACCTGAATAGCAGCGGGATTTGCATTGTTGGCAATCGCCGCCGTAGTCTGGCCTTCGTAGGTCAGTGTGTAGGTGCCGCTGGTTGGATCCGGGTTGCGGCTCATTGTCTGGACCTCGGAGGTCGCCGAGCCGGCAGGGTAGCCGTCCACCTGAATCAGTGAGTTCTGTGCCGCCTGTGTCTGCGTGAAATCCGACTGGGCAAAGCCGCTCAAGCCGGCGGTCGTGGCGCCGCCTTCGGCTGTAACGGATGCGCCAAGGCCGGTTAGCGTTGTTTCGCCTGACCCCTGGTCATAAGTCAAAGTGATCGACAGTCCGCTTGCACCGGCGGCCTTGTCGGTCAAGATAATCTTGCCGTTTTCCAGAGTCGCCGTTGCGATTCCGTCGAAGGCATCGTTGATCTCATCGACAATATGGCTTAGCTTCGTATTGCTGTTTACGCTGAGATTCACCTGCGCAATAGCGTTGCCGTTATGGTCCGTCCCGGTTATCTGTATCTGCTCGTCTCCGGAGAACGTGGTATCTCCGTTCCACGCGAACTGGTCAAGGTCCGTAATGCGCGTAGCCAGAGCGGCGTTGTCACTATCGTCGGTGAAGGCCGAGTCCGATTTCCAGACCTCGGTGCTGCTGGCGTTGATTGAGACTCTGTAATCCGAGCCGGCCTCATTGCCGTTCAACACCAAATGATAGGCATCGTTGTAGTACAGCATGCCGGCGGTAACGCCCGGATTATCGGCGTCGTTGTTAATCAGGCCGACCAAGTCCGACAGCGTTGTGGTGGCCGTTGTCGTTATGCTCGTCTCTTTGTTGTCGTAGGAGTAAATGAAAGTGCCGGCGCCGACATAATCCTCGGCGTACTCCTTCCCGGCGGTATGGACCCAACGCTCGGCAGTCGCCAACTGATTGACCACAACCGTATGGTTGCCCTCGAAGGCGTTGTTGGACGCCTCGGCGGTAATATAATCGGTGTCGCTGGATTGCACGGTGTACGCACGAAGCGACTCGGCATCCGAAAGGCCGCTTGCAGCACTCCGGAGGTTGCTCAGCTTCGTCTGCAATTCGCTCAGCGCATCGTCCCTTTCTTCCCATAGCTCTCTGCGGACTTGATAAGCTTCAAGTGTGCGGCGCTCAAGCGCCATCAGTTGATCGACCAGCAGACCGGTATCAATCCCTGATTGCAGTCCTGGAAGTTGTATTGTTGACATTTAGCCAGCCTTTCACTCAAATCCTTGAATTCAACGTCAGACCCAAGAACCCAGGCCACAGATCTGACACCAACTGTTTATTATCGGCTCAAAATACGTTTACTTAAATACTTCGGACACCCACCAAGTACACTTGCACTATCAAGCGAGCCCGCCACCCGCCTGGGCGGGCCTAAGGGCTCGCGGCCTGCAATTTCTCAACAGGACAGACTGTTCGGCCTGACCCGGCAGTCTCAAAGAGCTTATTTTTATAGTAATCTGCGTATTTCCTAAAGTGCTCTGCATATTGCACCATGCTCCCCTCGGCATGCTTATAGAAAGTCCGCATCAAATACTCACGGTACCGCCGCTCTTTCTCGCCGGCATCACTTACCCCGGCAATCTCTCGTGCTTCGCAGAGTAGCAGCGGACATAAGACTTCAGGAGGATAAAGCGAAACCATCTCGTTGAGCGCAGCTGCCATAATCCGATCTCTCGCCTTGAAGTTGTGCGAAGTTCCGCTCGGCAGTCTCGTGTAGAAATATCTGGCGTGATTACCGACACGCATAAAGCATATCTTCAAAGCATTCCTGCAGAGAAACACAAAATCCTCAACGGAATCCACATCTTCGTAGCCCCCTGTCCTTTCAAAGAGCGCCCTTCTTTTAAAACTTCCCGGGTTCGGAATCGGCCCGTATCCCTTCTCGAAGAGAAACGCCGGCAAAATGCCGTTATCCGAGAAGTCCAAGTAATTCCACTGCTCGCCGGTGGGACGTCCGCGGCCATCTACCGGCACGAGACTTCTCGGGTAGAAATAGTCAACTTCCGGGTGCTGCTCGGCGCAGGCGACCATCTCCTCGATATACTCCGCCTCGACAAAATCATCCGAATCGACACAAAAAAGGTATTCGCCCTTGGCTTGGGCAATCGCTCGATTCCTGGCGGCGGCACAGTTCCTGTGCGGCAGGCGAATGTATCGAATCCTGCCATCACAATAAGACGCAACGACATCGGCTGTCCCGTCGGTGCTGCCGTCGTCTATTATCAGCAATTCGATATTCTTGTATGTCTGAGCCAGTACGGAATCAACGGCCCGCCCGATGAGCTGCTCTGCGTTGTACGCGGCCATTTCGACTGAGACAAGC
>DATEBC010000477.1:0-2262 GCA_035288065.1 Sedimentisphaerales bacterium
GCTGTTGAAAAAGCCCGCAAATAACATTTTGAGATTGCCACGTCGGCCTTCGGCCTCCTCGCAATGACGTGGAAATGCACATTGTGCAGTTACGGATGGTGTGGCGACTGAGCCATCTGATGTTTTTCAACAGCCCCACTATCACTCGTTTCGCCCTGGAGTATTCCTCGCTGGTGCAGGTCGTTGAATCCACCACCAACGAACCGAGATGAGAAATGTCTATTCGCTGACGTCCACGCAGACGACGTCGCCTTTGGCGTTGCGGGCGTAGATTTTCCCGTTTACAAGGACCGGGACGGTCCAGCACTTGCCCTTTGGAAGAATCTGTGCTCGGGCGACGGCTTTGAATCCGGCGGGGTCGGCCTGGGCGATGGCGAGCTCGCCCTGGTCGCTCATAATAATCATTCGCCCATCGCTGCTCATCATCATCGCGCCCTTGCCGAGGCTGCCCTCGCTCCATTTCTCGCTGCCGGTCTTGAATTCGACGCACTTGAGGTTCGATTCGTCGAAGCCGTAGATATTGTCTTTGTAGAGCATCGAGCAGTTCATGTGATTCCGCATGACTCTGCTGTCGAATATCTGGTTAGTTTTGCCCCCGTCGATGGCTATCCTGATACAACCTCTATTGTAGCCGCAGGATGCAAAGACAGTATCCCCCGAGACAATTGGGTCCGCGGCGGTGACTTTGTGCTCGTTTACGAACGGGTGTTTCCAAAGGATTTTCCCGTCGGTCGGCCTTACACCTACGAGGGTTTCCGATGCCCCTATTGCCAGAGTTTCCTGGGCGCCTATTTGGCACGGCACCGGCGTGGCATATCCACAGGCGCCTTTGCCGTTATCCCATACCAACTGGCCCGTCTGCTTGTTTAGTGCGGCGCCGGCTGTTCCGAGATTGAAGATGAGCAGGTCGCCGACCACCATAGGCGAACCGGAAAAATGCCACGTCGGCAGCTCGAAGCCCAGGTCCTTGTTGGCATTCTTGGCCCAAATGACGCTGCCAGTAATTGCGTCGAGGGCGAGGAGGTCTCCCATCTTGCTGATCGTATAGACCACTTTGCCGTCAACCGTTGGGCTGGCGAGAGTTCCGCCCTCGTAGTACTTCGGCTCTAACGGGCAGTCGTAACTGCGGGTCCATATTTCTTTGCCGGTGTTGGCTTCGACGCAGAAGATGGTGTCCTTGGCCCCGCTCTTTTCGCCTGAATTACCCGTCATATATGCTCGTCCGTCGGCTACGGTTATCGAGGAGAATCCGACGCCGATCGATTTTGTCCAGAGCTTCTTGGGGCCTGCGGGTCCCCAGTCCGCCTTCCAGTTTGTCTCGTTCGAGAATCCGTTATGATTTGGCCCGCGATAGACGGGCCAATCGTCGGCGAAGGCAGCCGCGGTGCCGATTAACAGCATCGCTACGGCTAAAACAACAGTTGCCTTTGATAGATTTGTTCTGCTCTTGAGCGTGATTCTCATATTCAATTCTCCAAATGTTATTGTTTCGACGCCAAGGGTTCTGGTTAGATCCCTTGTCCACTGCCCGGCGTCGTTCCGGGGCGATTCAGCCTCGCTGCCGAGCTAAATTCACATTCATATACCAAACTTCGGACTCGAATGCAACCTGTTTGTGGTGCTTTCATCGGCAGGCCGAATCAGCCGAGTTTATAATAGCCTGACGACAGAAAATAGCGGTTTTTGGCGCAAGATGGGCGATAGGCAAGGAAATCAGGGCCTTGTGCACCAGAAAACGGGCGGGTATGGACACCCGTGACTGCATGTGCAAAATCTGATGGAATTACCGAAAATTCTTGAAATATTGAGGACTATCCGCTATAATGAAAGTTTAGGAAGATGCTCCTGTGAAGATGCTAATTCAAATCTGACGAGGCGTGATCTGGACACCATTGTTGGAAGAAAGGACCGAAAACAAATGAAAAGACAACGGCGGTATCTCTACGTTTTGCTGACGATTATTTACACACTCGCCTTTTGGACGCCGCAGCCTTGCGACGCACTGGTTGTGAGCGAAGTGATGTATCACCCCGTCGAGGAGGGCGGCACGCCTTCCGGGGACGAGACCCTCGAATTCATCGAACTTTATAACAATAAGGCTACTCGTGAAGATATCGGCGGGTATGCGTTTACCAGCGGCGTGAGCTACACCTTTCCTGCCGGGACGATCCTGCCGGCCAAGGAGTACCTCGTCGTTGCGCACGACCCGGACGCGGTGGAGGCCGCCTACGGGATTACGGGGGTACATGAATGGGCTTCCGG
>DATEBC010000478.1:0-7966 GCA_035288065.1 Sedimentisphaerales bacterium
CCACCCCGATCCCAAATACGGCAGCGCCGACCCCCAGCTATACAACCACGACGCCGTCGGCTATGAAAGCCTTATGGTCGGACTATTCGCTATCTGGCAGGGACCGCCGAACAATGTCTGTGCGCAGCTCAAGATACAAAAACGCAACGAGCTGCTCGTAGGATTCAGCCGGGACGGATTCCATTACTACCGTCCCGACCGAACCCGCTTCCTCACCGTCAACCCAACAGAAGGGGCCTGGAACTGGGGCAATGTCCAAAGCGCAGGCGGATGCTGCCTCATCGTCAAAGACAAACTCTACTTCTACGTCTCCGGACGCGCCCTCGGCGACCGATTCTGGGATGGCAACTGCTTCACCGGCCTGGCAACTATGCGACGCGACGGATTCGCATCTATGGCCGCCGCCGCCGAACCCGCACCGCTCACCACCCGCCCGCTCACCTTCAAAGGCAAATATCTTTTCGTCAACCTTGACGCCCCTAAAGGCCGGCTGACCGTCGAAATCCTCGATCGTGACGGAAACCCAATCCCGCCCTTCACGCGCGACAACTGCAATCCCGTCACCGTGGACTCAACCCTGCAGCAAGTAACTTGGAAGGGCGCAGAAGACCTCTCGAAACTCGCCGCCCGACCCATGCGTTTTCGCTTCCACCTTCAGAACGGCAGCCTCTACGCCTTCTGGGTCTCTCCGCAGACATCCGGCGCAAGCCTCGGCTACGTAGCCGCCGGCGGACCAGGATTCACCGGCCCCACAGACACCGTCGGCATAACAACAGCGGTGACAGAACACTAATACCGGCCCCGCTGTACAGACATGCTTGTTTCCAAGGAGATCTTGAATATGCACAGAAAACGGATATTCACCGCAGTTATCGCACTGTTATTTTGCGCCTCACCAGAGGCCCGCACTGACCAATCAACCTCGTCGTCACTCCGTGCAGGCCCCACAACGATCGATATCCGTGCATTTCCCATCGAAGGCCAGACTGAAGGTCTCGAACCGCAGATATTCGACTTTCGCTATGCCCCCCGTCGCTGGCAAGCCTGCATCGGCCTGCCGGACGACCCGCACAAAAGCATTATAGGCTCCGACGGCGGTCTCTACTACGATTACGGCGCCGGCAGCTTCTACGGCTTCGCCACCCGTATCCTCGCTTCTCTCGAAACGCAGGAGCCGAAATCCGATATCGCCCAATCCATCCTGAATCCCCGCATCCCCGTTGTCGTCACCGAACAGAGCTTAGGCGGCCTCACGCTGCACCAGCAGGCATGGGCCGCGGCACCCAACGCCGATACCGTTGCTGAATGGGCGCCGCATCGAGTCGATTATCTCTGGCTCAAAATGGTCAACAAGGGCGATCAGCCCCAAACCGGAAGAATCGTCCTGCAGGTTGACTCCGCCGACCCGCTCGCCATCGACAATGCAAAGACCCGCCTCTTCCAAACACACAATCCCGAAAGGACCTTCTGCGCAATCTCGCCCCCCTGCTCGTCATTCGACGATCGCGCCCTCGATGTGATGACCCCATCGCAGGTGCCCGGCCCAATCAGGCTTTTCTTCGAGCAGAAACGCCTCGCCCCCCGTGAGGAATATCGAGCATTGCTTACCTTCCACATGGGCAATCTCGCCTCCGTTACGACCGCAGAAGCGCAGGCCCAACGCGAGCTCGACCGCGCCGTCAAATACTGGCAAAACGCCGATCTGCCCTACGACCGCATCACAGTCCCCGATCCCGCAGTCCAGGCGCTGCTCGATTCCTGCATCCGCAATATCTACCAGGCCAGGGAGTTGCGACAAGGCCAACCCGCATTCCAGGTCGGCCCAACCTGCTACCGCGGAACCTGGGCGGCAGACGGACCCTTCATCCTCGAATCAATAACCTATCTCGGACGCGCCGCCGAGACACGCGCAGGACTCGAACTCCAGATCGATAAAGACGAAGGACCACAGGGCGTGCAGTTCTCAAAGAAAGCAGGCCTGAGGCTTTGGATGATCTGGCGACACGCCCAACTTACAGGCGACCTCAAATGGCTCGAAAAAACCTGGCCAAAAGTCGAGCAGAATGTCAACAACATCATCGAGTACCGCCAAGCCGCACGCGAAGACCCCAAACAGGCCAACTTCGGCCTTATGCCCCCCGGATTCGGTGACGGCGGACTCGGCGGCGTACATCGCGAATACACCAATGTCTATTGGACGCTCGCAGGGCTCCGCGCCGCAATCGAAATGGCGCAGAAAATAAATAAACCAACGCTCTCAAAGTTGCGGGCCGAATACGAAGACTATTGGCAGGCCTTCGACGAGGCCAGAAACCGAGACAAGCTGACCGACGCCGCGGGCAACCTTTACGTCCCCGTCACTATGAAGGGCGAGCAGCCTCAACTGCCCCAGCGCGGCGCCTGGGCATTCCTCCAGTCCATCTTCCCCGGTCGAATCTTTGAACCCGATGATAACCTAATGGCGGGAACAATGGCCATGCTCGATGCAAACCAACAGGAAGGACTAATCTTCGGCACAGGCTGGATGGCCGATGGAATCTGGAACTACGCAGCATCCTTCTACGCACACGCCCACCTCTGGCTCGGCCACTCACAAAAAGCCGCATCCACTCTATATGCCTTCGCCAACCACGCCTGCCCCCTGCTCTGCTGGCGAGAGGAGCAGAATCTGAAGGGACAGAAAGAAAATTATGTCGGAGACATGCCGCACAACTGGGCCAGTGCGGAATTCATCCGCCTCGTCCGCCATTTGCTCATAATCGAACGCGCCGACGAGTTGCACATCCTCGGCGCCCTGCCCACCGCCTGGACCAAACCCGGCAACAAAATTCAACTGCTTGAAATCCCAACCTCGTTCGGACCTGTCAGCCTGACCCTGCAAGTGGCCCGCACCGGAAAATCAGCCCTAATACAGATCACGCCGCCTCGCCGCGAACCACCCAAGAAGATAAAACTCCACCTCGAGCACTTCCGCAAACCCGTAAAACGAACCAGGACCGAACTCAAAAACGGAACCTTTATTACAAATGTTGATTTCGAGTAAGCTTGCCAATATACTAACCGGCGTATTGTTCCAACCGTTGACTAAGGACGCCAGAAATGAGAAAAACGTATCTTTCCGCACTGCTATTTGCTTGTGTATGCGCGGCCCTGGCTGCGGCCCAAAGCGTCACGCTAACCATCGACCCTGAAAGCGTCGTCGCAGAGATTGATCCAAAAATCTACGGCCATTTCCTCGAACACATCTACCACTCCGTCAACGGCGGACTCTGGGGAGAGCTGATCTGGAATCGCTCCTTCGAGCAAAATGAGTTCGGCCAGTGGACCGTCGCCGGTGATCAGATCGCACAGGAATCAATGGGCACAAACGTCCGCCTGACCTTCGGCGATGAGAACTGGCGAGACTATGAATACACGCTCGAAGCCAAGAAAACCGCCGGCCAGGAAGGATTTCTCATCCTGTTTCGTGTCAAAAGTGAGCAAGACTTCTACTGGTGCAATCTCGGCGGCTGGGGCAACGCCAGGCACGCAATCGAAAGAGGCAACAAAGACCGCGGACGATGGGGAGTCGTCGGCCCCGCAGTACAGGGAAAAATCGACCAGGACAAGTGGTGCAAAATCCGAGTCCGCTGCGAAGGCCCCAAGTTCAATATCTGGCTCGATTCAGAACAAATCATCGAATTCACCGACGGCCAGGACGCGCACCTAACAGGCTGCGTCGGCATCGGCACATGGGCCACACAGGCCGTATTCAGAAACCTCAAAGTAAAAACCCTCGACGGCTCAATCATCTATGAAGGCATCCCCGAAAACTTGTCCCGCCGCAATACCGCCAATTTCTGGCAAGCCTACGGCCAGACCGAAGTCTTTCTCGACCGCACTGAACCGCTCAACAGCCGAGTCTCCCAGAAGATTGTTACCGGCGAGCAGGGAGGCGGTTTGCTGCAGCAAGGCCTATGCATCCGCGCCGGAGAAACCTATGAAGGCTCGGTATGGCTAAAAGGCGATGCGCCCGATGGAATGGTCGTCCGCCTCTTCGGTGACAACCAGCAACAGACTGAAAAAGTGATAAAGCCGCCCTCGTCCGACTGGCAGGAGTACAAATTTGCCCTGAAGCCGAAATGGTCCTCCAACAACGCCTCGCTCAGCATGGGCGCAAAGGCAAAAGGCCAGGTCTGCATTGACCAGGTGAGCCTTATGCCGGGAATCTGGCGCAAAAACGGCGGCTTTCGGCCCGACCTGCTAAAGGCCGTCGCCGACCTGAAGCCCCCCGTAATCCGCTGGCCCGGCGGCTGCTTCGCCTCCTCATACCAGTGGAAGGACGCCATCGGACCCCAGCACAAACGCATCCCTCACCCCCGCGAAATCTGGGACGACCTCGACGTCTATAGCTTCGGAACAGACGAATTCGTCAGGATGTGCCGTGCCGTCGGCGCTGAGCCTCTAATCGTAGTCAACATCGGCTCAAAAGACTGGAACAACGACGCCGAAACCCACGACTACACCCAGGACATCCTCGACTGGATCGAATACTGCAACGGCCCCGCAGACTCCAAGTGGGGCAAACTCCGCGCCGATAACGGCAATCGCAAGCCCTACAACGTCAAGTTCTGGGAAATCGACAACGAGACCTGGCACACCCCTGCCGCGCAATACGCCGAAAAAGTCCTCACGCTCGCCCCGCTGATGAAGAAAGTCGATCCCTCTATCAAGCTGCTCGCCTGCGGAAGCGGCGGCATGGGAAGGAGCAACCAAAACGGCATGCCCTACAACCGCACCGTCATTGAACGCTGCGCAGACCTCCTGGACTACATAAGCATCCATCATTACGAAAACCCGGACCGATTTGCTGACGGACCACGCAGCTACGAAGCCTTCTTCACAGAACTCGCCGAGATCATTAAATCCTCGAAAAATCCCAACCTGAAAATCTACGTCTCAGAGTGGAACGCCCAGAGCACCGACTGGCGAACCGGCCTCTATTGCGGAGGTCTGTTAAATGCCTTCGAGCGATGCTCCGACACCCTCACAATGGCCGGCCCCGCGCTATTCCTGCGACACACCTCCGCAACGTCATGGGACAACGCCTTCGTGAACTTCGACAACCGAACCTGGTTCCCCGCCCCAAATTACGTGGTTATGAAACTCTGGAACGAGCATTATGCGCCCCTGCGACTGCAACTAACCGGCGACACTGGCCCCCTCAATGCCGTTGCAGCAAAATCGAAAAATGGTAAAACACTCTACTGCAAGGCCGTGAATCCAACACAGGAACCAATCGATGTCACACTGAACATCGAGCCGGCCTTCAGAATCCGCAAGGCCGAGATGCAGCTCGTCGCCGCCGATTCGCTCCAGGCCCGCAACACCCTCGACGAACCCAACCGCATACGCCCCGTGTCCGCGGAAGTCAAGACCGACGCAAACTCCGTCCGCTGTAAAATGCCCCCATATTCAGCCGCAGTCGTCTCCATCACCCGCTGAACGCAGGGCCGCAACAGGTAGGGTGGGCAAAATCCATTTTGCACACGCGGTCATCTCCATTACCGGCTAAACACCGAACCGCAACAGCGGGTAGGGTGGGCAAAATCCATTTTGCACACGCGGAATCCTCCGCTCTTTCTCCCTCAGATACTTCTCCACGCCCGCCCGTCCGCCTCCATCAAAGCGCGCGATTCTGCCGGCCCATCGCTGCCACCATCATAATTCGGAAAATCTCTCGCCGCCACGCTCTCCCACCTGCTCACAATCGGATCGACTACTTCCCACATCGCCTCCACCTCGTCGGACCGCGCAAACAGCGTTAAATCGCCCTTGAGGCAGTCCAGCAATAGCCGCTCATAAGCAGGCCGAGTCTTCACCTCGAAGGATTTGGCATAGTCGAAATTCATATTGATGGCGTGAGGTTCATTCCCGCCGCCGGGTTTCTTGACGTTTAACTGAAGTGACATCTCTTCCGTCGGCTGAATGCTGAAGACCAGCGAGTTCGCCTCGATGATATCGCACGTCCGACCGAGCAAACGCAATGGAGGCTGTTTGAACACAACACAAATCTCCGTCACGCGCCGCGACAGACGCTTGCCCGTCCGAACATAGAACGGAACGCCTGCCCAGCGCCAGTTATCGATGAAAAACTCCCCTGCAAAAAACGTCGGCGTATTCGAGCCGCCCGCCACGTTCTGCTCTTCCCTATACCCGCAGACCGCGCTGCCCCCAATCGCGCCCGGCCCGTATTGCCCCCGAACCATAAACTCGTCGATATGCTCATCGCTCATCGGCCTAATCGCCCGAAATACCTTCACTTTCTCATCGCGAACCAGATTCGCCTCGAATCCCGATGGCGGCTCCATCGCCACAAACCCTATCAACTGCATGATATGATTCTGAACAATGTCACGCACAACCCCCGCCGCATCGTAAAACTCGCCTCGACTCTCGATCCCAATATCCTCGGCAACCGTAATCTGCACGTGGTCTATATACCGGCGGTTCCACAAAGGCTCGAAGATGCTGTTGCCGAACCGAAAGAAAAGTATATTCTGAACGGTCTCCTTGCCCAAGTAGTGATCTATCCGATACACCTGGCTCTCCTCCAAGTGCTTCAGAATAAGCTCGTTCAGCCTCGAAGCCGAGGCCTTATCGCTTCCGAAAGGCTTCTCGACCACAACCTTCGGCTCAAGCGACCCCGCACAAAGTTCCCGCCCGAACAATCCCTCAACGATCGGCTCTATAAGGCTCGGAGGCACCGCCAGATAATAGATTAGCTCCTCCACCCTCCCCTGCGATGAAATCTGCGCGATTCGCCGGCAGAGCTGCTTGTATGTCTCCTCCGACCGCACATCCGCCTCAAGGTAAGACACGCGCCGGCAAAACCTCTCAATCTCATCCCCCTCAACCGCCTCCGCCCCGAACCTCTCCAGCGACTGGCGAACCAGCCCCCTGTACTGCTCGTCCGACATAGCGCGCCTACCCGCGCCCAGAATATATGAATCAGCCGTTAGCTTTTTCTCTCGATAAAGAGTCAAAAGCGTCGGCAGCAGCATCCGCTTGCCAAGATCACCAGCCCCGCCGAAGATCACCAGCACAACCGGCTCGGCCTTCCATTCGTCTAAAGGCGACTCGCAACTCCGCAGATGCCTGCTCTGGACGCTGTCAAATTGGCCCTTATCATGCTTCATCGCAACACCGCCCTCAGCGCCTTCTCGATAATAGGCCGAATCGCCCCCGTCCAAATCTTGTACCCCTCGCTGTTCAGGTGCAGCTTGTCATCCAGGAGCAAATTCGCATTCGGCTTGCCGTCATCACCAAGTAACGGCGTCGCCGAATCGAAATATAGCAGCATCCGGTCCTTGTCGCATAAATCCCTGATCATCGCATTGGCCTCGGCCATCACCGGCCACAACGCCCATCGGCTCCCGCTCGGCTTGATCCCAATATAGATGATCGCCGTCCTCGGCAGTCTCTCGCGCACAACCTCCACAAACTTGCGATAGTCCTCAAAAACGCGTGTCGCGCTCTTGCCCGCCGCAACGTCGTTATCGCCGGCGTAAAACACTATCACCCGCGGACGATACTTCAGCACAATCCGATCGATGAAGTAATTCACATCCGAAATCTGCGACCCCCCGAACCCGCGGTTTATCACAGGCAAATCAGAGAAGCACTCCCGCGTCCGCCACATCCGAATGCTCGAACTGCCCACAAACAGAACCGCATCCGCCGGATAGCTGTTCTTACTGTCCCACTCCTCGAACTGACCTATAGTGCTCTCCCACTTTTTCGCCGCGGCCTCATCGCCCCGCTCGCCCCCGCCGATCGACACCGCAACACAACAAACCAAAACCAACCCCAATACCCTAACTCGCCGCATCACAAACCCTTTC
This sequence comes from Sedimentisphaerales bacterium, assembly GCA_035288065.1. Taxonomy (GTDB): domain Bacteria; phylum Planctomycetota; class Phycisphaerae; order Sedimentisphaerales; family Anaerobacaceae; genus JAFGCD01. The sequence continues at coordinate 7,884 of DATEBC010000478.1, forward strand.
AGCCTGTCGCCAACCCCTCGAATCAGCTCCCAATGTGCCGCCAATTCAACTCGCAGGGTGTCCAACTTGTTGCACACCCCGCC
>DATEBC010000479.1:0-8225 GCA_035288065.1 Sedimentisphaerales bacterium
GCGAAAGCATCACCACATAGTCAAAGCCGCTTTCGATCCGATCCTGACTCAGGCGAAATGCCTCCCGCAGCAAGCGCTTAAGCCGGTTGCGCACCACCGCGCCGCCACACGCCTTACCTACGGACAGACCAAGACGAGGACAATCGCAATCGTTCTCGGCTGCGAAAACCGTCAGCAGACTGTCACGGACGCTGATCTTCCGAGCCAGAACGGCCCTGAACTGGCTATTGCTCAAAAGACGCTTGCTCTTGGGAAACGAAAGCCGCTTCAATACTCCACCACACAAACTCTGGAAAGCTATGGCCTAACCTGCAATTTTGCAGAACTCAGAGACAGTAATCATTGACGGGGACGCAACTCGGGCTTGCTACTCCAGCCCCAATTGCTCCATCTGCGCCGCCAAGCGAAGGTACAAATTCCTTACGACAACACAACACAAAACTGTGATTATCACAACAACAATCGTCAGAACAATCTTTGTGGGCCTATTCCACCGCGGATTAAGCCACACAAGCGGCAGCGCAAACGGCCCCAGGCACAACAAGGCAATTACTACAACATGAGTGGAGAAATACCACTTCGTCCGCGCTTGGCCGGACTTCGCGAGGAACTCGCCGCAGTAACGGCACTTAACGGCTTCGTCCTGTATTTCTTCGGCACAATAGGGACAATTCTTCATGGCCCCGCCTTTCGAATCTTCACAAGATCGAGAATCCCGATCGGCGTCTTCCACATCGAAGCAGCGCACGCAACGTCTCTACTTCGCCTCAACCGTCAGGCCGGGCCAATCGTCCGTCCGGAACGGCGAGGCGGGCAGCCCTTCTTTATTGTACAGATTGCACACGGGGTTATCCGCCCAGGCGTAACGCACTGCGACCGGAGCGGCCACCTGCTCGCTGCTGACTATGACGCTATCACCATCAATCTTTGCATCGGCCCAGACGAATTTTTTGTCCTCGCCTGCTACTGCAAAGCCTTTGAGCTGACCGTCGCCTTTTGCCGCAAGGCCGCCGCCGACCTGCTCGAAGCTCAGGATAACTTTGTTGCCGTCAACCTTCATCGATTTATAGAGGGGCCCGGAATATACAATTTTCTTGCCGTAGCTATTGCCCAGCGCCCACAGCGCCAGCCGCTTGCCAACGTCCTGCTTGTTCTTGGGATGTATGTCCTTCTCATCTCCGATATCGATAATCACCGCCATGCCCGTATTGAGCACGGAAAGCGTTCTCAACTGGGCCTCGCGCAATTCCGCCCAGGCGCTCTCGGTCGGCTCGTCTTTGACGACCATGAAATTCGCCAACTGCACGAAGAGGAACGGGAAGTCGCCCTGCCCCCAATTCTTGCGCCAACTCTGGATCATCGCCGGGAACAGCTCGCGATACTGATACGCCCTGCCTGCATTGGACTCGCCCTGGTACCATATCGCCCCTTGAATCCCGTATGGAATCAGCGGAGCTATCATCGCGTTGTACAGGCCCGCAGACGAGTGCGGATGCCCCGGCCCAAACGGCTCACCCGGCCTGCCGGGCGCCGTTGTCCCTTCCGCCCTGGCCTTCTTGGCCGCCTCTTCCCATTGCTTGACCTTCTCATCATACTCGGCCTTGGCCTGCGGGTACTTCGCAACCGCTTCGTCGAACCGTGTCAGAATGGGCTTGAAATCCTCGTCGCTCTCGAGCATCTCTCTGCTGGTCCATGCCTCAGCCGGCGTGCCGCCCCAGGATGTATGAATCAGCCCGATCGGAACATCCAATTCCTTGTGCAATTCCCGTCCGAAGAAATACTCCGCCGCCGAGAACCCGGGCACAGTCTCAGGGCTGCACTCGACCCAACCGCCCTTGCAGTTGTCTTTCGGCTTGTCCGCAACTTCACGCTCAACACTGAACAGCCGAATCCTGGGGTACTTGGCCGCGGCGATCTCCTCCTGCGAATTGGCCGACGATTCAACCGACATCTGCATATTCGACTGGCCCGAACCCACCCACACCTCGCCAACGAGGATATTCTTGATCGTTATCGTATTCTTGCCCTTCAGAATAATCTCATAAGGCCCGCCGACCTTCGGCGAAGTCACATTGAACCGCCACTTGCCGTCCTTATCCGCCTTGACGCCCCACTGCATCGACTGCCGGCTTACAGAGACCATAATCTCTTCGCCCGGCTCAGCCCACCCCCAAACAGCCACAGCCTTGCCCTGCTGCAGCACCATATTATCCCCAATAATCGCCGGCAGCTTTATATCCGCCAACGCACCGCCGACAACCAGCAAGACGCCCAAAAATCCCCAGACAATCGTCCGACCGAAAACACCTCTTGCCGTACCCATTTCCAAGCTCCTAAAAATTCCCAATGAAGCCTCGGCAACCAAAATCCGAGGCACAAATTCCTAAATCCGAGACAATGACCAAGGCTCAAAACAGCAAATGCTTACAATAAGCCTGTCAACGCCGAATACTATAGACCCCCCCGCCCTCTTTGCCAACCACTTTTCCCAGAATGCGCTTCACAGTGGTTGTGATTCACGACCGCAGGCCGTGTTTTCTCGAGCAATCCTTGACGCCCCCTTTTTTGTCGCGTACCTTGTCATTCCCGCGCAAGCGGGAATCCAGTACCGACGATTTCCGGATTCCGCTTCAAGCCCGGAATGGCAACCTCCACAGACAATCTCCTTCGGAAAGCGTGTTCCTGTCTGCAAAAAGCAAGTGCGTCCTTATCTTGACGGCCTGTCTTGCCGAGTATAGTATGCGCGACAGCAACGATGTATTCACCATCGATGATTTAGTCATGAGTGATCGGCGAGTTTTGATTTCTGGAGTCAGAAAATGAATTCGGAAGGTAGTATTGTTGCCTTCATAATCGTAGCGATAACGGCACTCAGCGTGTCGTTTGTTTCTTCGCTGATGGAGGCTGCACTGTTGAGTCTATCGCCTGGGCAACTGGCGGCGTTGGAAAAACGCAAACCAAAGGTCGGTAGTATTATCCGCGGCTTCAAAGAGCAAATCGATCTGCCCATCACTGCCATTCTCACCTTGAATACTATCGCGTATGCGGCTGGGGCAACGATAGTCGGCGCCGAGGCAGTCCTGCTATTCGGCAGGAAGTCTATCGGCATATCCTCGGGCGTATTCACTTATCTGATGCTGCAATTTACCGAGATACTGCCGAAATCGCTCGGCGTGCATTTCAACGTCGTCATTATGGAGCGCGGCGCGCTGCCGCTTCGCGTTCTTACCGTCGTCCTGCATCCCGTCATAAACCTGTTACGATTTGTGAACGGGCTGTTTGATAAGAAACACGCAGCGAAACATGCGGCCACCCTTGATGAGATCGTTGCCCTGGCTGGTTACGCTCGACTCTCGAACCAGATCTCCGCTAATCAGGCAAGTATCATTGCCGGCGTGACAATGCTGTCGCATAAAACGGCGAAGCACCTTATGATTCCGGTCGAGCAGATAACCTTTTTGTCCGACTCCCAGACGCTCACCCAGGCGATAATTACGGCCCATCTGGACCCGCACACCCGCTTTCCTGTCATTGAAGGCAATGACCGAGACAAGGTCGTCGGCTACGTCAACTTCAAGGAGCTTGTCTATCGAATGCGAACCAACCCCGCCGACCCGACCCTAAAGGGTATTATTCGCCCGCTCCACCTTGTATGCGAAGATACGCCATGTCAGCAGCTTTTGAAGGCCTTCGTCGATGAGCACGAGCACATGGCCCTTGTGCAGGATACAAACAGGCGCAGTGTCGGCCTTATTACCCTGGAGGACGTTGTTGAGGAATTCGTCGGTGAGCTTGAGGATGAATTCGACAAGCTCCCAAAGATGATACACCCATTAAGTAAGGGCGTCTGGATTGTCGGCGGCGGCGTTCCGATGCGCAGCCTCGCCGAGAAGCTCAGCGTCCCCAGCCTGTCTTGCGACTACAACCTGTCCGATTGGATTGTCAAGCAGATCGGCCATATCCCCGCCGTTGACCACAGGCTGAAGGCCGAGCGCCACGAGTTTAACGTCCGCCGAATTCGACGCGGAAAGGTCTTCGAGGTTCTGATTACCCCCGAAACAGTCTCCGCCCCCAGCAGATAATAAGCCTAACATCCGCTGAAACGTTGTCAGGATATAAGATGACAACACAGGTAAGCGCGCTGTATTCCTATACGGCAAGAGCAAGCACGTTAGCTCTGGCCGTTTTGACGGGCAGGACTGACAAGCTACAAAGGAGATTCCCTTTGGGCTTGCAGACCACGCACTACCAACGATGTCGCAAAATCGGAGAATCCGTCCTTGTTTTCGGGGCGAACACCTGATATACTTGACGTAGTAGCATTGTTGCTTGACAAAAACTTGAAGCGGTTGTGCCGGATAGAAGGGACATATAATGCAAGGCCGAGATAGTTCAGTCCGACTTGTAGAGATAAGCATGAGGGGCTTCAAAACATTTCGACGTCTGGAAAAATTCAAGCCTGCTCCTATCAATATTCTTATTGGTGCCAACGGCGCAGGCAAATCCAACTTCATATCGTTCTTCCGTCTGTTGAGCTGGATGATTGGTGCAGGTAGGCTTCAGGAGTATGTGGCTATGCAGGGCGGGGCGAGCGCGCTGCTCCACGACGGCCCCGAAACCACCAGAGAGATCGAAGCAACCGCAACATTTGAGACAGCCAAGGGCAGAAATGATTACTCATTTAGGCTATTCTACGCAGCGGGCGACACCCTAGTCTTTGCAAGTGAAGGGTACAGGTTCTCAAGGTTTGACATCCGAACTGAGGCTACATGGACTACACTCGCAGCCGGACACAAGGAAGCCAAGATTATAGAAAGAGGCAGAAGCAAGGACCCCAATATGCGGACAGCAGGAGTTGTCTTGAGCTTGCTCAAGCGAATAGTGCTGTACCAGTTTCACAACACAGCCGAAGCTGCCCCTATACGAACAAAGTCCGGTGTTAATGATTGCCGCAGGCTTCGAGAGCACGGCGGCAATATCGCAGCCATACTTCTTAAACTTCGAGAAAGAGAACCTGTGCACTACGAAAGAATCGTGGAGCGAATCAGGCTGGTCGCGCCGTTTTTTGAAGACTTCGTGCTCGAGCCGGAGTACAATAAGGTACTTCTACAGTGGAAAGAAAAAAGTTGCGATGTCACGTTCGACGCTTCCCAAGCATCTGATGGCATGCTCAGACTGTTTTGCCTGATAACGCTACTGTGCCAGCCATTGAAAGATATTCCCGACATTCTCATACTGGATGAGCCTGAACTCGGATTGCACCCCACGGCAATAAACCTGGCTTCAGACCTCATCAGAAGCGTTTCTAAGAACAAGCAAGTGATTATTGCGACTCAATCGGCGCCTTTCGTGAACAACTTTGAGCCGGAGGAAGTCATAGTGGTTGACCGAGCGGACCGTGAATCGACTTTGAAACGCCTGAACTCACGGGACCTAAAGGACTGGCTGGAGGACTACACCCTCGGCGACCTCTGGCAAAAGAACATACTTGGAGGGAAACCTTGAGATGATCAGGGTGAAAATCATTGTCGAGGGCCAAACAGAGGAGTTATTTGTAAATAAGGTGATGGCCAATCATCTCATGTCACGCCAAATATACCTGTACCCGTGGGTCGTAGGCAAACCCGGTAGCAAGGGCGGCGTGCCAAAATGGACCAAGGCCAAAAGAGACATCTTGATCACGCTAAAACAAGACAGAGAGTGCATATGCACAATCATGTTTGACTACTATGGCATGCCGTCGTGCTGGCCGGGCAGGCGAGAAGCCACCGGCAAGCTCCCTACTCGCGCCTCACAGATTGTGCAAGAAGCCATTGCTACCGACATTCAACAGGAGTTAGGGACATCCTTCAACGCTGGAAGGTTCCTACCGTATGTCCAGATGCATGAATTTGAAGCTCTTCTCTTCAGTGGCCCTGAAATTCTGGCCAGAACTCTCGGCCGACTGGATCTGACGGATGATTTCACGACTATCCGACAGCAATTCCCCAATCCCGAGCAAATCGATGATGGCCCACACACGGCACCTTCCAAACGAATAATACAATTATGTGAGGCATACTCCAAGGGTACTGACGGTGCACTGGCCGCACAGAACATCGGACTCGACGCAATCCGTGTCCAGTGTCCCAATTTCAATAACTGGTTGTCTGCCATAGAATCACTGGCTGCCCATTAGGCCCGTCCGAGTTTCTTGAGCCAGCGTCTGCCCTAAGAAAACACACTCGCTAATCGTATATGCTGACGAGCTTTGCCCCGTCGTTGAGCCAATCCTTGAGGATAGTGTCATCGTCGGCGGCACGGCGGGCAATCGATCGGGATGCGTCGCTGACGCGGATATTGGCTGTAACGAGTCTTTCTTCAAAATAACCCGCCTCGATAAGAACATTGCCGTCGGGGTGGATGATCTTGCTATTGCCGTGAGAGCCGCGAAGAGTCTTTGGGTCGGCGGGGGCATTGGCCATGATGCAGAAGATGCTGTTCTCGGTAGCGCGGGCGATGGGCATTGCGCGATACGCCGATAGCTTGTATTCCTCCAGCAGGCCGCTCTCATGACTGCAAAAATAGCAGATTTGCGCGCCGGCGACGGCAGGCAGCCGGACAAGCTCGGGGTAGCGAACATCGTGGCAGATGATAAAGCACGACTTCACCCCGGCCACGTCATACACGGGAAGAATCCTGCCGGGAGCGGGCCAGGACTCGGCCAGGTGCGTCTTCGAATAGCGTCCACGCACCTTGCCGCCCTTGTCAATAACCAGTACGTCGTTGTAAATCTTCTCAGATTCCCAGTGGATAGTCCCGAGTACGACGGCTATATCGAGCCGCTTCGATGCCTCGATTACGAGCCTCTCGCCCTCTTGAAAATCATCGGGCCGGGCCGTCTTCCAGTAATCGCCGTCGGCGTAGCCGCATAAACACGCCTCCGGAAATGCTATCACATCCACACCGTCTTTAGCCGCGGCCTCTATCCACATGAGGACCTTTTCGGCGCTCTTGGCGACGTCCGGATAGTTCAGAATCTGGCAGGCCGCCACCCTAAGGCAACCCGGCCCCTTCTCTATGCCCTGGTGCCTGGCAAACGAGACCGCCGGCTCAGCCTCAGAACGCGCAGCCATAACTGATGTCCCAACCGCTAAAGCGCCGCGCGCCATCAATTTACGACGAGAGATACTCGAACCTGCATAAGACATATCAAACCTCTTGCTCATAGATTAAAGGACTTCTGCAAAACTAAAGACTGCGCCTCTTGAACAGAAGAAAAATTGTCTCTTGTTTTTTGCATAGCTCAATCCCGGGTGGCAGCCTCAAGCGCAGCTTGGGGATGGCGAACTGCGGGCTATCGCGTTTTCGGCTGCAGGGCTATCGTAGCCTTTATCAAGTAGCTGCAGACGCATCTGTTCGATGCCTCCGGGACGAGCAGCAGTCCAGCGGCGGGGATGGTATTGATCCAGCAACCGGGCCTGATGCCCCCGTAGTTCTCTGTTTCCGTGCCCGGTTGGAGGCCTCTATATCCGATAGTGGCCGAGCGGAACGCCAGTAGATTCCTCGAACCTGCAACGATACCGCAGCCGTAGGAACGCTCGAAACGAAAGTCTTTCTGCCGCCCGGTGATCAAATCCCACGCGCCCGGCTGGGCGTAGATTGTCCGGTCGTTCAAAATGGGGCGAGAGGCGTAGCGGGCCTTGATATTCCAAAGCCGTTCGCCGTCCGATGCGCGAAAAGCCGTCATTTTTCCGCCGATTTCCGACGGCAGTTTGAAGCGAGTATCCTGATACGCCATCAGCAGTATGTCGTAGCAGGTGCTCAGGGCGAGCATTGTCCCGTAGATATCCGATGACGATTCCCAGGCGACCTGCCCATCGTCCGCATTTAGGGCGATGAGTATCGGCGCAGGTTCAGAGCCAGCGCGCGAACTTGACATCTTTAGCGGCATTTCGTGTTTCCCCGCGGCGTCCAAACGGTCGCCCGGGGCCAAGGGTCCGTCGATGAAATACACCTTGCCGCCTCCGACAGTGATGGAATTATTGCGAATGGAGTGTTTCGGCCGGTAGGTCCACTTCAACTCGCCCGTTCTCGCATCCATTGCGAACAACAGCACTGATTCGGTGAACTGCGCCGTCATATCGCTCTCTCCAAAGCGATAATTCACAATATGTTTGGTCTCGGCCACACTGCCGAACAGCGTTCCGTTCTCGCTGGCGATGTATCCCCAGACGCCTGCCTGT
>DATEBC010000480.1:0-6318 GCA_035288065.1 Sedimentisphaerales bacterium
CTGCCTGAGCCGGAGGTCCCACAAGTGAGATTGGATCCGAATCCGTCGAATCACGTTGAGACGTTAGTTGCCGCGGTGGAAGCGGTATATGACATCAGGAGAGACGACGTCCGTCTCAGAGGGATTCAGGGCACAAGGTCCGGGCAGGCGGGTGAGTTCTTCGATAATCTGAGAAAAGAATACGAGGTTAGACGGGAGTTTCACAATACTCGCGTCGTTCTCGATCGTCCGTGCGAAGCGATTGCCCGCAAGCTGGCAGGCATTGGATTCAAAGTACAAGGCTAAAGGAAAAAGGCCGGGTGCAATCAGCTCCTCCAAAAAATATTGTTAAGTGGCCTTCGGGTCGGCTGGATTTTTCCGCCGGACCCCTTCTGATGGGCGTACTAAATGTCACGCCTGATTCCTTCAGCGACGGCGGCGAGTTTTTCGACGCCGACAGGGCCCTCGAGCACGGCCTGAAAATGGCTGCCGACGGCGCTGCGATAATCGACATCGGCGGCGAATCGACCCGGCCCGGCTCCGAAGCTGTGCCGCCGGCCGAGCAGATAAATCGGGTGGTCCCGGTTATAAATGCGCTGAGGGAAAAATGCGATGTGCCGATGAGTATCGATACGAAGGACGTCGAAGTGGCGGTGGCGGCTCTGGATGCGGGCGCCTCTATCATCAACGACATAACGGCGTTGAGCGACCAGCGGATGGCCGAATTGGCGGCCGAACGAAGCGTGCCGGTGATACTGATGCACATGCAGGGGACGCCGGCGGCAATGCAGGCAGAGCCGAAGTATAAAAACGTTGTCGGCGAGGTCCTGCAGTATCTGCTGGCCAGAGCCAAGCGGGCCGAGCAGTTTGGAATCGCTAAAGAGCGTATCTTCATCGATCCGGGGATAGGGTTTGGCAAGGCGTTAGACCATAATCTGGCGCTCTTGAGAAATATCGACAAGTTCGTCGCAAGCGGCTACCGCGTCCTCGTAGGGACCAGCCGAAAGAGCTTTATAGGCAAAATAACCGGCAAAGAAGACCCGGCACAAAGAGTCTTCGGAACCGCAGCAACCGTAGCTCTGTGCGCAATAGCAGGAGTATCAATCCTCCGCGTCCATGACATAGCGCAAATGCTGGACGTGATTAAGGTCACAAAGGCAATCAAGAATGCTACTTCGCCCCGCGGCTCATGACTCTGGCCACCGGAGGGTAATGAGATTGCTTCGTCGCCCCCACGGGGCAAGTCCCCACGCGACAAGTCCCCAGGGGACTCCTCGCAATGACAATCTGAGATCGACGTTATTCGCTGTAGGCCTCGGCCAATACCTTGATTGGATGCCTCACAACGCAATCGCTTATGTGCTCGATTTGCATTCCGCAGGCGGCGCATTCTGTCAGGACGTTTTTCGTGGGCGATGATTCGAGGGCGGCTTTTAAGTTCTCAGCGATTTTCTCGGAGAGCTCGTAGTTCTTCTTCTGCATTCCGTAGGTCCCTGCGAGTCCGCAACAACCTGCCTTGAGGTCGATGACTTCGGCTTTGCAAAGCTCTTCTATAAGCCTGATGCTGGCCCCCTCCTGTCCGGCTACGCACAAATGGCATGGCAGATGGTAAACATACTTCTGTGAAATAGTCTTCCGCGGAGCCTTTAACTTGCCCTGCTCGTGCAGATTTAGGAGATAGCTCATCAGTTCAAAAGTGTTCTCGGCGACCAGCTCCGCATCGGGCCCGGTGACGTAACGCTTCAGCTCATCCTTCAGGCAAAGCGCGGCGCTCGGCTCGGAACAAACAACTTTGTATCCATCCCGAATCGCCTTGGCCAGGTGCTTGACGCTGTAGGCCAAGTCCTTCTTCGCCCTTTTGACGTCGCCATACGTAATCGCCGGCAGAGGCGCGGGCAATTGTCTGGGTAGTATAACGTCGATGCCGTTAGCCCGAAGGACATCGACTACGGCGAATCCCAATCCATGATCGTTGTAGTTGGCGTATGTATCGACGAAATACGCAACCTTGTCGATCGGCTCGGCTATCGGCTCACAAGCCGTAAGATACCGACGACCGACCTTGAAAAACGACCCGCGAGCGAAAAGCGGCATTCTCCTTCGTTTGTCAATCCCCGCGAACTTATCGAGCATCCATTTGAAAACGCCCAGCCCCATGAAGAAATTCGCCGGCGGCCCTAAAATACTGCCTAACGCTCCGAGGAAGCGATTGCCGCTGAGCATCCGCTCGGCTCGGCGAAGGCCCTTTCGCCTGACATATTCGGCCCGCGCGACGGTGACAAGGCCAGGAATATCCGCGCCGGCCGGGCACTGCCGCGTGCAGGCCTTGCAGTTGATGCACAAATCCAGGAACTTGCGGAACTCAGCCGACTCGAAATCCTCCTGCCTCAGTTGGCCGGTGGCCCAGAATGCGAGGAGATTGGCCTTAGCCCGCGGGCTACCCAATTCTTCGCCCATCGCGCGAAAAACGGGGCACATTCGCAAATCAGGCTCCGTTGTCCGGCAAAGCCCGCACCCATAACATTGCTGCAATTCGAGGGCAAGCTCCTGCTCGCCGAAGAGCAAGTCCGTTTTGGTCCGCTCGGGCAGAACCTGTCGCTCAGCCCTTAGATTCTTGAACATAACCTCTGAGTCGGGGTTAATAATCTTGCCCGGATTCATCCCGCTATCGGCGGGTCCGGGGTCAAATATGTTTTTGATCTTGCAGATTATTCGGTAGTAATCGTCGCCGTACTGCTTGCGCACGAAGGGCGCCCTGACAAGTCCGGTGGCGTGCTCTCCGCTTATTGTCCCGCCGAGCGACCAGGCGAGGTCAAAGACCTCATCTGCCATCTTGCGCATTTTTTCGCGGTCGGCCGGGTCGCCCAAATCCAGGTTGGGCCTGATATGAAGCTCGCCGTCGCCGGCGTGCCCGAAATAGGCCATGAAGATATCATATTTCTTTGCGATTCTTTCCAATCCCGCCAGGTACTCGCCGAGCCTGTGGTAATCGACGCTTACGTCCTCCATGAATTCAGCCGGGTGTTTTTTGCTCTTCCGGCGAAAGAGCAGCGGGCCTGCGTCCTTTCGCGACTTCCAAATCCTGGCCTGCTCGGCCCGGTCCAGCACTATTCTTCGCCCGCTCGCCATCTTGCCTGCTGCGGCATCGGTCTTGTCTATCTTGGCCCGCACCTGCTCGAGACTATCGCCGGTGCACTCGGCCAGAAGAACCGCAGCGACGCCGACCGGCAGAATATCACGATATTCAGGCAGCGACTCGATCGCCATATCAATCAAATTCTTATCTATCATTTCACATGCCGAGACCCCGCTTTCAACCACTATCGGAACGGCCTGGGCCATCTCGCAGAGAGAATCGAATTCGAGCTGCAGCAGGCCCTTGGCCGCGGGCACGGGCACGGTGCGAAGCGTAATCTTCGTAAAGACCGCCAACGTCCCCTCCGAACCGGCCATTAGCTTTGCCATGTCTATTCTGCCGTCGTGATAAACGCCTGCAATATTATACCCGCATCGATTCCGCCTGGTCCTGGGCTGGGCCTTTTTGATTGCGATCTCGTTTTCGGCGATGAGCCCGGCGCACTGCGCCGCTAAGGAGCCTGCTTTCTTATCGTCGGCTTTCGCCGGATCGACGTTGTTGGTGAACGTAACGAGCGTCCCGTCGCTGAGGACCGCTTCGACGGCATCGACGTAGTCGCCGATATATCCGTATTCGAGCCAGTGTGCGCCGGTCGAGTTATTTGCGACGCAGCCGCCTATCGTCGCCCTGTTTGCGCTCGAGGGGTCGGGTCCTATTTTGCGTCGATACTGCGCCAAGCGGTCGTTCAAATCAGTCAATACCAGTCCCGGCTCACATACTACGCTCCGGCCTGTTTCGTCGATACTGAGGACGCGATTCATATAGCGGGTCATATCCAGGACTATCCCGCTGCAAAGCGCCTCGCCCGCCAGGCCGCTGCCTCCGCCGCGCGCGACAATCGGCAGGCCTTCCCCGCGTGCGTACTTAACGGTCGCAACGACATCCGCGGCATCGCGGGGAGCAACTACACAGATCGGGATAATCCTGTAAATGCTCGCATCGGTGCTGTAAGCCGCCCGGTGGATAATATCGGCAAAGACGTCCCCGCGGACAATCTTGTCCAAATCGGCGCTTACTTGTTCCGGCAGCTTGTTCATCGTCTGCATTGCACTCTTCTACGAATCAATTTGTTTCGTGGTTCGGCACTTACACTTCCTTGCTCGGTGCTGGATTGCGAATTGAGTTTCACGTCTCGAAATCGCGAGGGAGGAATTGAGTCTGGGAAGCGGTCCCGCTCATCCGCAAAATCGCCAGGTCGTCCTCACCGACCTGCCCGTTGATGAACTGCTGAACAACCGGGTGCGGATGATTGCGGATATGGTCGGCGTCGCCGTCGGCGACAATCTTGCCGTTGTGAAGCATAATAATGCGGTCGGAGATCTTGTAGGCGCTGGTCATATCGTGCGTTACGACAACCGTCGTGACGCCAAGCTCCCTCTGCAGCTTGAGCACAAGCTCATTTATAACGTCGGAGCGAATCGGATCGAGCCCCGTTGTAGGCTCATCGTACAGGAGCACTTCCGGATTCAAGGCAATGGCCCGCGCCAACGCCACGCGCTTGCGTTGGCCGCCCGATAGATTGGCCGGATAGTAATTCTGAAAACCGTCAAGCCCCACCATAGCCAGCTTGCTCTTGACAATATCCTCGACACTACGCCAATTCTTAATTCTATTATGCTGGCGTATCGGGAATATTATGTTCTCGAAGACGCTGAGACTGTCGAACAAGGCGCCGCCCTGGAACAGAAAGCCGAAATGGGTCCGCACCTCGTTCAAATCCTGTTCGCTGAGGTTGTCGATTCGGCTGCCGTTGAAATAGACTTCGCCGGACGTGGGCCTGAGCAGAACGATGAGGTGCTTTACGAGAACGGTCTTTCCGCATCCGCTCGGTCCTATTACGACGGTCGTCTTGCCCTTCTCTATCGAGAGCGAGACATTATCCAGCACGAGATGCGGACCGAACCTCTTCGTTACGTTCTTGACCGCAAGGATGCCGTTCGACCCCTGGGGGGTGCTATCCTGCTGCTCTTGAGTTGTCAGGTTCTGAGTATTCAAGATAATGTTATTACCCTACGAGGCTCTTGAAAGGCCAGAAAGTATTGTAGATCGCCTTGAACGTAACCGCCAGGGCGAAGTCCAAGATCAGAATCGAGATGAAACTGGCAACAAAGGCCTCTGTGCAGGCCTGGCCTACTCCCTGCGCGCCTTCCTTGCACGTAAAACCCTTGTAGCAACTGATAACCGCAATAGCCCCTCCGAAAAACAATCCTTTGATAACACCGACCGCAATGTCCCACAATTCAACGCCGGAGGCGCTGAAGCTCCAGTAGGCCCAGTTGTTAATCCCCAGTTGGACAACGCCGACGAAGTAACCGCCCAGAATGCCCAACAAGTCCGCATAGATAATCAAGAAGGGCGTCAAAAGCAGACACGCCAGGACTCTCGGCGCAACCAGATACCAAATCGGGTCCGTTCCGATGCTTCTGACTGCATCTATCTGCTCGGTGACGTTCATGGTTCCCAATTCCGCCGTCAATGCCCCTCCGACCCGTCCTGCCAGCATGACCGCCGCCAGCACAGGCCCCAATTCCTTGACAACGGAAATATTTATCAAGACGCCCAACCGCTCCTCGAACCCCATCGCGGCAAGCTGGTCATAAGCCTGAACGGCAAGAGTCATACCGACAAACGCACCCGTAATCATTATGACAGGAACGCTGCGAACGCCGATAATGTGCATCTGCGCCCAGATGAGCGGGTAAGTCTTGTGGTTCCAGCAGCCCCGCAGACACGCCGCCGCCGTCTGCCAGCAAAACCGCCCGAACTGTCCGATATTCCCAATATCGTTTATTGCTCTTGCACCGAGGACCTCAAACATGGCATCCTGCTCCAAAACTCACTGAACTGATTGCCTGCTACTTTCCACCACCGCTTACAGACACTCCAACTGACGACCTGATTGTAACCAATCACCGGCCAACAATCAACTATAGACACGCTGCGCCGGCATTTCCATTAAATCGGCAATACGGGCAGCCCAAATTGGCGGTTTTTCCGACTTTTTCGGGCCAAGCCAAATAGTACCGGCCCGATAATGCGGCAAGGCGTCGAACAAGATCAGCCTTGCTTTAGAAATACACTTCTTCCTTTCTTGAAAGGAAATGCACGCCGACAATCAACATGCCAACACCGAACAACTGCATTGATTCAATGGACTCAGTCGGAATCAGGAAGCTCAGCAACACTGCGAAAAGCGGTGTCGA
>DATEBC010000481.1:0-6159 GCA_035288065.1 Sedimentisphaerales bacterium
CCTTCTCACGAAGCAGCGTCAAAGTCCCCGCACACATAAACTCCGCATCATCCGGATGAGCCCCAAAGCTCAAAACTGTCTTTCTATCCGACATATTGACCCTGACTGAAATCTTTTAACCGCTTAGAAACAACAAACATCACTTCTGTGTCATTGCGAGGCCCGACTTGTCGGGCCGTGGCAATCTCATGGTTGTAGTACTTGTGAAATACGATACTGCGATTGCGGTTTCCGTCAATTCACCTGTTTTTCCTTCAACACCGCCGCGGCGTGGCGGGCGTAGTGGCCCTGCAAATCACGCGCATACTCTTTAAGAATTTTCTCGCCCAGCCCCTCGTAGTCGCCGCAGCGATACAGCGCCCGCGCCAGAAAAAGCTCCTTTAGCGACGCGTTCCTGGTCGTTATATCCGAGGCATCCGCCGGCGTCTCTCTTCTTGCCTTGTCGATATCCGTAAAGGCATGGCCCATAATGCCTTCCTCCCGCAGTAGCTCGGCCAACGGCCTTGCCGCAGCCGGGTCGCTAATCGCCTCAAGCGCAAGCGCAGCCGCCCGGCAGTGCGAAAACTCGCTGGCCGAATCGAGCGATTCCACTTTCTCAAGGATCGGCTTCAGGGCGTTCACGCTCTTTGTGCGTCCCAGCGCGACAATCAGGCTGTCCAATGGACTTAAGCTCATGCCGAATTGACCCATCCCCGTAAAGTTCCAGCCCTTGTCCCACTCCGCCGACTCGACTGCCCTTACCAGCGTTTCGGCGCCCGCAGCGTCATCGTGCATACCGAGTATGTGTGCATAAACAAGTCTGGCCTTCTCATCCGTTGCTTGCCCGTAGGCCCTCTTGACTAGCGGCATCGAATCTTCGGGTTGGGACAGGATTACTTCGAGATTCTTATAATTGTCGGTAACATCTTCGACCGCGCCGATGACCCGCTCCAGCGACAACGGAAAAGAATCCTTCTCGCTCAGCGCCTTCTCAGGCAGATTCCCCTTCTCCACCAGATGTCTTTGAACGGCCTTGATATCAACCTCTCGCAGGGACTTACCCGTCTTGGCCGTGTCCGCCGCAATGAACCCCGCCGCGTAGCCCTGGTTCTGAATGTCCGCCTGCATCCGTATCACCGGCATTGCGTCGCGGTGAGCGCTGATTCCCAGCCCGGTGACAAGGATGCCGTCCAGACCTTTCGGCAGCAGACAGCGATATGGAACGTTCACAAGCATCGACTCTCTGTCGGGCGGGCGAATCATAAACAATGGATGAATCGTAAAACCATGCGTGTCAAAATTGCTCCTGGATATAACGATTGTGTCCTCATAGGTCCGTGCGAGGAAAATATCCATCGGCGACATCGTGAAATCGCCGACGATTCGACGCCGCTCACGCGTATCGACAAGCTGGCCGAGGTCGAAGGCATCCTCGTACTTGTCCTTGGCGGTAACAAACGCCCGCCAGACGTCGATAACGTCGCCGTCATCGACAAACGTCCAGTCCGTATTCGTGTATCCCGCGCCCATCCCGCGGGGAGGCAGCCCCGCCCCCTGCACCGCGACACTGGAGCCATCGGTATAGACACACGCGGCCCCCGCCGTCGCCGCAATATCCGCGTTGCCCGTGGAATCAATCACGACCTTGGCAAGCACAACGCCCCGCCCGTCGTCCGTGGCGACAACCGCCCCCTTAACCTTCCCATCCTCGACAAACGCCCCGCATCCGATGGCCCCGAACCAGATATCCGCCCCCGCCTTGCGCAGCTCCCGGCGATACCATTCCTTCTTCAACTCCGGATCCCACGCCGGGCTCGTATTCTTGCCGTGCGAAGATACCTCTGCAACGCCCTGGTCAACCTCCGCGGTGAACCCGTTGATATACCCGTAGTAGTATTTGCTGATATAACCCATTGTCCCCACGCCGCCCAAGCCGTGAAGATACTCGACGACGAGTGTCTTGGCGCCTTGCCTGGCCGCCGAAATACCCGCAGGCGCACCGCCCGTCCCGCCGCCGATGACGACAACATCATACTCGCCGAGAACCGGCACGCTTTGAGCCGGAGCTTCGACGAAACCAAGTTCATCCTGCCTGCCGCGCAACCCGCTCAGGTCCTCGCGGATATCGCCCAGATTCGTTGACGTCACCCGCCTGGTCGCTACTCTTGCGGTGCCAACTTTGCCGATGAGCTTGGCTTGAGCAGCAGCCGCGGCCCCAATGCGAGCGCCGACATTCATATACTCAAGCGGTCGAAGCAGCTTCTCTGCCGCCTTGCGAGAGACGCCGGCGCAGCCGCCAAGCACGTACAACCGCTTGAAGCCGACGGGCCTGAACACATCCGGATTGACCCACCTCGCCCCCGGCCAGCGGCCGGTCAGGCTCGCCTTTGTCCTTATCGGATCGGGCGGAACCTCGAACGGAACCTCCGATGCGTCAACCCGCTCCGAATGCCACGTCTTATCCCGCGCAACCTGCTCGGCCCTCGCGAACGACGCAAAAGAGCCATCCTCTATGGGTATCGCAATTCGGTACTCATAAGCTGTACGCTCGGGGCCGCTTCCCGCCGAAAGCCCGGGCGAATTCTCAACCACCTCCACCCCGGGGCCCGTCTGCATCTGCCCGCCGACCGTAACGTACCTGAACTGCCGCGGACCCGATGGATAAGGAGGAAATGCTGCACCCGCTATCCTTGCCACGCTCGCCCGATGCGTAGCATCAATTACCACCTTCGCCTTCACCGCCTGCCGACCCGACCGATTGGCCATCACGATGCCGGCTACGTTGCCCTGCTCATCGACAAGCACGTCGGTGGCATAGCACCCATACAAAAACTCCACGCCCGCATCGAGCAGCGCCGCATCGAAGGTCCGCTTGACGTGCATCGGCGTCGGAGGCCTGCGAGGGGCTTGGGAAGCATCCCCGGGAGTCTGCTTGCCCTCAATGATAATCTCGCCAAGCAGCATTCGATTAACATCTTCGCTCTTCTTAACAAGGAACCGCACATATCGGGCCTCGGCGCTCACAGACGCCGAAAGTTCAATCGGCCCCCACGGTTCATCGAGGGATTCGCCCGCACGTTCGTTCTTGATCGTCGCGACTTCCTTCCACTGCTCCTTGTCGTCGCTCAGAGATACCGATACCTCGGCCACCTGAAAATCGTCGCCCGCCCCGGGATTGCGACGCTGATAAGCCATCACATGCACCTTCTCAAGCTGCCGCACCCGCCCCAAATCCGCCGTGATTTCAACATCCCCGTCGTACTGGACGCTCTGGCTGCTCGCACTGCCCCACTTGCCGTCGTTGAGGACAGAAGGCACAGGCGTATCTCTGTGCATGGCCGCCGAAGCAATGTCAGTTTGATACGTAAAGGGTATCGAGTTGCGCATTCGGTCAGCACCCACCGGCTCGGCAAAGACCGCCCTGGCAAGCGGAGATTTCGGCGTCTCGCCGGGCTCAAGCCACAGCCGGTATGTCCCGCACAAATCGGCGGCGAGATAGGGCTGCTGAGCAGCGAGAAATACTTTCGCGCCCTTCTCCGCGGCCCCAACAGCCGCCGCAACCCCGCCGGATGTCCCCCCGACAACAACCACATCGACGTCATAAGCAACCGGAATCCGCCGGGCAGAGGCGCAAATTGCGTCTTTCGCTGCCGCCTGGGCAAAACGCACCCGCCCGGCTGTCCCCACAAGAACCTGCTCAGATTCCGAGCAGCTCCAATTCCCGATAATAAAGCACGACACTATCGCAGCCAGTGCCAGCCAAACGAATGTCTTCATCATTCGGTTTCCTTTACTTCTTATGCCCCTGCTTCGGCCGTCGCGCTGCCCGCCCTGCCGCGACGGGCCGCCGAGGCCACGTCGGCGGCACGGCGGGAGAGGCGCCGCAGCATCGGCAAGCCTGAGCGAGTCCACGTATTATCCTCAGTGTTGGCCCTTTTGCAACAACAATCCACAGCGCCCGCTCAACTGCGAATCCGCCGAAGCCGGCCATCCCAAACGCCAAGTTATTCGCCTCACGCCGATTACCCGCGCTTGACCGCCGGCCTTCTTCCCTTTAGAATCCCCACCTATGGCCGAGCAGGCGCCAAAGAAGAAAAAGAAAAAACACAACCCCGTCAGGGATTATCTGATCTATATCCTCGTGCGGACGCTTTGCGTCGTCGTCCACATGTTCAGCGTGGAGACAAATCTGAATACCGCCAGATTCCTCGGTCGGCTGCTCTGGAAATACTACCATCGGGGCCGAAATCGCGCCCTCGAAAATCTCCGGGCCAGTTTTCCGGAAAAGAGCGAAGACTGGATACAGCGAACAGGCAAAGAGAGCTTCCAGCAGCTTGCCATGTTTGCAATGGATTTGGTTCTCGTCCCGCGTCTTGTCCGAAAGCAGAACTGGCGCGACTATTCGCGGTACAAAACTGCCGAACGCGCCAAGTGGCTCATGCAGGAACGACGCGGCCTGCTCATGATTACCGCACACTACGGCAACTTCGAGATTACTGGCTACATCCTCGGCCTTTTTAACTTCAACATCTATAGCATCGCACGTCCCCTCGACAACAAGTACCTCAGCAGATACCTCTACGGCCTTAGAGAGCGCGTCGGGCAAAAAATAATCGACAAAAAAGGAGCCGCTAAACTGATGCCCAAGATCACATCAACCGGAGCGACCCTCTGCTTCATTGCCGATCAGGATGCCGGCAGAAAAGGCGTTTTCGTCGAATTCATGGGCAGAAAGGCCAGCACCTACAAGAGTATAGGGCTGCTCGCAATCACTAATAACATCCCCATAGGCGTCGGATACAGCAGGAGGATCGACAATCGATTCTTCTTTGAAATCGCCGTCAACCGAATAATCATGCCCGATGAATGGGCCGACAAAGAAGACCCCCTGACCTGGGTTACGCAGGAATACAGCAAGGCCATTGAGCAGTTTGTCCGCGAAGACCCCACACAATACTGGTGGCTGCATCGCCGATGGAAAAGCCAGCCGAGAGTTAAAGGGCCAAAATCTTAGCCGTACCCATCCCAGGAACCCCTCCGGAAGTGCTAAAAAACGCGTTTCCAGTACTGAAATCACCTGCGCCGACCCCAAATAGTATGCATCCGGTTAGCCCATAGCGGCCTAACAATTCAACCCCACTTGAATAAAGAGCTGGAATCTGAGCCCGTCAGCAGGTTTTTTGTTGAAACTATGACGCCTGACTTGTTATACTGGGTGTTAATAGGTGATGGTTGGTTTTCAGGTGTAGGAGGACGGAAACAGCCTCAGACACTAAAGGCCCTGTTGGTAAAGCAGTGGAAAATCGTCTGGCCAATGCGAACTCATTATCGGGCGTTTTTCCTCTTAGGACTTTTTTAGTCAGGCTAACGCCCCTGTCGAAAATAGGGTATGTTCAGATGTGTAATTAGGACCATCATAGATTTCCTTTTTGTTTCTCAGTCTTGAAGGAGGACTACAATGTGTAAGAAAGCAATCTTTATGTTGTTGGCGTTCACGTTCGCCCTTGCGGCACCGGCACATGCTGCAACAATCATGTGGGTCTCGGACGCCTATGACGACGATACCAACACAGTTACCGATGACCTCGGCTTCGTCCAATTGCTCAGAGACCAGGGCTACACCGTTGACTACAGAGGGGAAGGCGGCGCCGCCAGCGCAGGCTACCGATACTGGCGAACGCTCGACGCGGGGAAAATCGCCGAACTCAATGCCGCCGATCTGATCATCGTCAGCCGGAATCTCAACAGCGGCGATTATGATGATGGGACCGAGCCGACCCAGTGGAACGGCGTCACCGCGCCTCTGCTCTTGCAGCCGCCCTTTGTCTATAGAAATACCCATTGGAAATGGCTGAACACCACCAGCACGGCCAATACCACGGATAATCTCCTGGCTGTGCTTCCTGCGCACCCGATATTCAACGGAGTCACTCTTAACGCCAGTAATCAGGTCAGCATCGTCAACGTCAATACGAGCGTCGGCGACGGCACAGTTGACCCGACCAATAACTACACGCTTCTGGCCACGCGAGCCGGGGCCGGCGCTGACGGCGTCTGGATCGCCACGTGGGAAGCGGGCGTCGAGTTCTATCCCGGAGCCGCTCAATATGCAGGCGGACCCAGAATGTACTTTGCCGCCGGAGCACAGGATGTCGCCGGCAGCGTTGGTCGCGGTCTTTA
>DATEBC010000482.1:0-6328 GCA_035288065.1 Sedimentisphaerales bacterium
GGCCCTGGAGGAGCAGGTTAATGACCGCCTCAATAGCATAAACAGCCACAACCTGGGCAATCACTCCCAATTACTCCTGATGGGAGACTATGGCTGGCTCAACCAATGGAAGCCGACCGACGTTTTGACGGACGAGGAGAGGCAGATAGCCGAGTGGCATGGCCGCCCGGACTACCATTATATGGCCTTCCTCGACGGCCACGCCGCCTACCTCGAAATCCTAAGGGGAATCTGGGTCGCCGATGAATATACGATCCTGCCCTGGAAAGACCTATACCCGTTGGCCAGAATAGTCCAGGGAGAATAGAAAAAAAGCCGCATAACGGCTTTTTCTGCGACCTTGACATGATTTTATTGAACTTTTGCCGAATAAATGGTATAATTTGTACCGGCTCTTTGTGGTAACATTGTGTTGGATTGTGTCGTACTCGGACGACTAACCTAAAAGAACACGTTGTCTGCTGTGGGGACAAAGTAGAGGAAAGGTTCGGCTTCGTTCGAGGAAATATAATCTGAGTTGTCCATGTGGGCAGAAGGAAGGATGGTTACGATGAGAGTGAAGGGACTTTTCGAGGCAGGCGTATTCTTGGCGATAAGCATTCTGTTGCTGTCATCGACGGGATATGGCTACCAGCACCTAACCGTCAACGGGACCGCAGTCGATGAACTTTTTGTGCAAATCGGTGAGCCGGTCTCTATCGAGATCAATTCAACCAATTCGGCAGGCTACCTCGATGCAGTCGGATTCGAGGTCGAGACGCTCCCATACACTCTCGAACTGAACGAGATTAGGCCGGAAGCGGGGATATACGCAACGGTTGAACCTTTCTTTGAGCCGGGGTTTTTCTACGGCTACACAGTCCAGGCCAGAGGCGGCCCGCTGTGGAGAGTGTCACCGGGAGTCCACTTTGTCTTCATCTTCACCGCCTTGGAAGAAGGGGAAGCGGACCTTGTGCTCTCAAACTTCGAAATCATTTTCGATCTCATTCATATTGTTGCGTTGGGCGAGCCGGATGATGCCGATCCGCCCAGTCCCGAGCCTACCTTGTACGTAGATCCCTATGGAGTTGGACAGGATTGGATTACCCTTATCGCTACTGAGGCTTTTGATCCCAGCGGTGTGGAGTACCGATTCGAATGCGCCTCCGGACCGGGCCACGACAGCAACTGGCAGTTGAGCACTGTCTTCACGGATATGTCTTTGCAGCCGGGAACCTGCTACGAGTATAGCGTAAAGGCGCGAGACGGATATTTGAACCAGACAAATCCATCGCCGACAATCGGGACGCAAACGCTCGGCACGCCGGATCTTACCGATGGCTTGCTCGCTTACTGGCCTATGGAAGACGCATACGGCAGCACAGTCAGTGACTGGTCCGGAAACGGCAACCATGGGACTTTCAGAGTGCCAACCCCGCCGATATGGCAGCCAGCCGCAGGTCATATTGATGGCGCGCTCCTCTTCGACGGACAGAGAGGCCATGTCATCTGCCCGGCAAGCCCGTCCCTGGACTTCTTCAATGGCCTTACCGTGATGGCCTGGATTAAGACCGATTCCCTTACGAAGGATTGGCAGGCCATAGTCACAAAAGGCGATACTGCCTGGCGCCTCCACAGGCACTTGAACACCGATTACATCGATTTTGCCTGCACCGGCCTGGCCGACGGCAACCACGACTGGGGAAGTTCCGTTTGGGGCGCTACACCTGTCGTGGACAACGAATGGCGCCACGTAGCTGGAGTCTTCAATCCATACGACGAGTCGGGTCAGGTCAAGTTGTATGTGGACGGCGTGCTGGATGGCCCAGAGGCCGTCAGAAACGGCTACGGGTATCTTGCAGCAAACTCCCACGACGTCCTCATCGGCGGAAACGCCGAGATGTTGGGCCGGGAGTGGAACGGACTTATCGACGACGTCCGCCTCTACAACGATGCGCTGACAGATTGGGATATTGTTGAGCTGATTATGTCGGGAGTAGAGCCCGACCGCTACCTTGAAGCCCACTGGAAGCTCGATGAATCGTTCGGCGCTATTGCAACAGACTCGACCTTCAACGATCACGACGCTTTCCTCAATGCCGGACTCGGTATTCAGTGGGTCCAGTGGGGATGGCTCGGCGGCGCACTATCATTCCCAGCCGCCAGCAACTACGTCGATTGCGGCAACTCCTCGGTCTTCGATGTTGCCGATGCGCTCTCGGTCGCGGCGTGGATCAATATCAGTATGGTGCCCGCCGACTGGACCGGAATAGTCACTAAGGGCGATGACGCCTGGCGGCTTTCAACCGATATGTCAACCAGGAAAATCCACTTTGCCGTTACCGGCGCTCCCGACTATTGGTCCGTCAATGGAACTACGGAATTGAACCTCGGCCAGTGGCATCACGTCGTTGGCACGTACGACGGAAATAACATCCGTCTATATGTGGACGGCATTGAAGATGCGTATGTTGCTTACGGCGGCGGAATATCAACCGCTCCGCACAATGTCTGGATAGGCGGGAATTCCGATAGGCCCGGACGGGAGTTCCTGGGCCTGATAGACGAAGTCGCCCTCTGGAGCCGCGCCTTGACTATTGAGGAGATTCAGCTCCTCGCCACAAGCCAGATTGTCCAGCATCCCGGCCTCTATGTTGATGATGATGCCCCTGGCGATCCGGCGCCGGGCGACCCCTCCATAGGAGACCCGGACGAGAACGGCAGCCGGCAGCATCCTTTCGACTCGATTCAGGAAGCGATCTATGCCGCCGAGGATGGCGAGACTATCACCGTCTTGGACGGGACCTACACAGGCCCCGGCAACCGAAGTATTTACTTCGACAGGACCGTCACGCTGCGCAGCGAGAACGGACCTGAAAACTGCATCATCGATTGCCAGCGAATCAGTAACGGCATCTGGTTCTCGTGGGATGCGGGGCCTGATACCGTGCTTGAAGGCTTCACTATCACCAACGGACTCCCTGACGGTGAATGGCCCTACGGAGGCGGCATATACTGTGATATGGGCAGTCCGACAATCCGAGGCTGTGTCATTACGAATAACGAGGCGGCAACAGGCGGCGGCATATATCTCGATTACAGCAACGCAGTGATCGAGGACTGCGCCATCACCGCCAACACCGCCACAGTCCGGGGCGCAGCAATCGCATCCTGGAAAAGCAGCCCGGTTCTGACCAACTGCACCATCAGCAACAACAGTCCCGACGGCATTAGTCTGAATTTTGGCTCCGCCCGGATTTCCGGCACAGTAAATGTCATATCCGATAGTATCGTCGGCGACGGCAACTTTCAGATAGACCTCGATGCCACTCTGCAAATGGAAGACGCTGTGATAGCCGGATACACCATCGTGCAGGGGTTCGGCCGGATTTTTGTCCCCGCCGGCAAGAACCTCTCCGTCGAGGAAAACGGACTCATCGACTTGACCGATTATCACACTCCCGGCATGCGGGGCACGGTCCAGTGCGACGGCCTGCTTGTCGTCAGGGATACCGGCTCTCTGACAAGAACAGCCGTTAATGTCACTCGCGCCATATTCGAAGGCAATGCGATCATCACCGGCAACGTATTCACAACCAATGTAATGATTCCATACGGGCAGGTCTCGCTTGAGGATTCCGCAATATTCTTCAACAACGACGTCTATTCGAAAGGCGACAGGTACATCGACGTAGAGCCTGCGATGTTCACCGGCGCGATTGAAAACATTCGCATATTCGTCACAGCCCAAGAGGGCCAGGGTAATGTGCCAGGAGGCCTCTTCGAACTCCGAGGAGAAGATATATTCTGCGAAGATCCACCCTGTGAGCCAGGCCTGGTTAGGGTTCAAAATGTTCCTGACTTCGGGCCTGATACCTGGACTGTCGAGTCCCTCGAATTGATCGAGGGCGCCGAGTTGTCTCTGACAAACCGCGACGACTATCAGCCCCCTTACGACGACGGCGGCGAAACGGAAGTCCTCTATGTCAAAAATCTTGTCCTGGGCCACAACTCTGTTCTCGATACCGCTTTCAATCGTGTGTACTACGAGTCGCTTTCCATGCACGCCACTGCCACGGTAACCAACAGGCCTCTGCTGGGCTACTCTCTCGATGGTATCGTCTTCGATAATCCCGACGAATTCTCCAATCGTGTGTTTAATAACAACCTCGTTAATTCCGCCATGCCGGACCTGACGCGTATCCACGTCGAGCGCGTGGTTGATTCGGACCTTGACCCGAGCGGATTGATGCTCTTGCATACCCTGCCGGATCTCGATCCGGCCTCACCCACTTTCGAGCAGATTCTTCCTGCACGCGCAAAAGGACTCTTCGCCAGATGCACCGAAGAGATGGTAATGATTCGATTCAAGTATAACTTCGAGAATTATGACCCGGATGTCAGATTGGAGGTCTATCTCTCCGATGTTCCCGATTTATTGGAAAAGAATTACCCGGAACGCTTGGCCCACTACAGGTTTGTTGGGGTCCTTGAGCCGCCGCCTTATCCGAGGCCCGGATCGCCCGACAGCGCACGTTTCGCCGTCTTTGAAAGAACCGTCCCCACTGAGGGGCTCGACCTCACGGACGGGACTTTTGTCGAATTGGAGCTCCTTCAGTCCGCCGAAATCAATCCAATGGTGCCACCCGTCGGAAACCCATTTATGATGCCCGCACGCACGCCCGTGAAAAACGGTACTGTCAGCGGAACTACAATTGCGATAGACGACTGGGGCCCCGAGGTGCACTGCGACGGGATTTGCCTCGACGTAACCAGAGACTATCTCGTTGACGAGGTCGACTTCTTGACCGTTGTCGGCGAGTGCGGCCTGGCCGCAGAGCTCGACCCCTGCGATACCGGCAGCCGCGCCTGCCTCGAAGGCGCATACAGCGATGACAGCTACGTGGACGTGCTCGACATAACCGGCTGGGATTGGACCCTGGGCGACGATGACCGAGGATACCTCTGCGACGGCATCCCGCTCAGCGAAGCAGAAGCATCCAAGGACGGCGACCTTGAGAAGATGGGCAATGCGATGCCATTGGCGACCGTTCCCTCCAGTCTCGACGACCTGCTGATAATCGGCAAGAGAAAATCCACCAGCGCCTCGATCAAAATGCAGGACCGCCTTTACATGTTCGACGCCACCCCGAGCTATTCGGCCTCCTTCACGCCGTCCTCGATTCGTTCCAACCTCCGCATAGTGCAGGGCCAGGACGACACAATCTATCAGATCAACTCTGAAGACGGCGTAGTCCGGCTCAACGCAACCGACGATGAGATCATCCCCTCCGGTGTGTGCACCAACGTTACCGAGCCGCGCTACAGTACAGGCGGCGCAACAGTGTACGTCGGCATACAACTCGAACCCGGACATGATGAGGATGAATCGACGGGCCGTCCGATCCTCGACGCAGCCTTTGACGCAGACTACGCCTACGTGGCGCCCGTAGTGGTCGAACCCGTCGGAAACGATGCCTATGTCGCAGCAGCGAAACTCCATCTCCTCAGTTCCGGAACCCCGCCGTACGAAGTCGTCAAGCTCTACGACGACCCCCCGCTGCCCGCGGACAACCAGTATCGCAACTCCCTGCGCGAGATTGAACTCGACGATGAAGGCAATATTTACGTTGTAAATGCGCACGGCCTTAATGAAAGCAACATCCTCTGGCGATACGAGCCAAGCGGAGCATCCCAGAGGGTCGAGCTGGGCGTCCCAGGCGCCAACAACTACGTGCCCGATCCTGTCGCCTTGTATATCTCGAGCACCACGGACATGCTGTACATGGCATCCGGCCAGCATGATGCCGCCGACTTTAGGAACAGCACTATATACGGCTTCACAACTCAGGGCGCTATGAGCCGCACTCGAAAAATCACCGTCAATAGTATGCACCATATAACGGGAATTACCGAGGACCCGACTACCGCAGCGCTTTACGTGGTCGGATTCACTATGGATAACATCCCGCAGTATCCCGACGAGACGGCGCTGCCCTTCTACCAGGCAAGGTTTGCCAAGATTCCTTACGGCAGCACAAGCGCAACCGCACAGGCCCTTGCCGGCGCGCACGACTTGGCGATGCCGACGTCGGTGCTCTGGACAAAGTCGCTTAAGTGCGGCGGAGCAAATGCAAACGGCGACAACAACATCGACTTCCTCGACGTTGCGATCATAGGTCAGTATTGGCTTGCTTCATCCTGCAGCCCGCCCGACTGGTGCGCCGGTGCCGACATAGACTTGAGCGCCGCCGTCGGCATGACCGATGTTGCAATCTTAGCCGACAACTGGCTCGAAACCAACTGCGCAGATTAGTGATGTTTCAACGGTCAAATGAACGGTACGCCT
>DATEBC010000483.1:0-6605 GCA_035288065.1 Sedimentisphaerales bacterium
AGAGCAAAAGACTACGGAGTAATTCAATACTAACCCAGGACATTGGAGGTTTAGATAAAGATGGCTAAGGCTGTATTCGAGCGAACAAAACCACATATCAACGTTGGAACTATCGGTCACGTGGACCACGGCAAGACGACTCTGACAGCCGCGATGACGAAGGTGATGGAGTTCAAGGGGCTGTGTAAATTCAAGTCCTACGATGAGATTGCCAAGGCGTCTGAGGCCCAGGGCCGGCGGGACCCAACGAAGATTCTGACGATATCGACGGCGCACGTTGAATACGTGACGGAGAATCGGCACTACGCCCACATTGATTGTCCGGGCCATGCGGACTACGTAAAGAACATGATAACCGGTGCAGCACAGATGGACGGCGCAATTCTTGTGGTCAGTGCGGCTGACGGCCCGATGCCGCAGACCCGCGAGCATATTATTCTGGCCCGCCAGGTCAATGTGCCGAGGCTTGTGGTTTTCCTTAACAAGGTTGACTTGGTTGACGACCAGGAACTGATCGAACTGGTCGAGCTCGAGATAAGAGACCTGCTCAACAAATATGAGTTTCCCGGCGACGATATCCCGATTGTCAAGGGCAATGCCCTGGGGGCAATGAGGGCCGAGAGTATAGACGACCCTAACTGTCCGGCGATTGTTGAACTGCTCAAGGTTATGGATGAGTACATTCCCATGCCGGTTCGCGAGGTTGATAAGCCGTTCCTTCTGCCTATCGAGGATGTTTTCAGCATCAAGGGTCGCGGGACAGTGGGGACAGGCCGAGTGGATCGCGGCAGGATTCACGTGGGCGAGGAGGTCGAAATCGTCGGCCTTTCCAAGGAGACTCGCAAGACCGTTGTTACGGGCGTCGAAATGTTCAACAAGACGCTTAGTGAAGGACAGGCCGGCGACAACATCGGACTGTTGCTGCGAGGCGTGGAAAAGACAGAGCTGGAGCGTGGACAGGTTTGTGCGGCGCCCGGCAGCATTACGCCTCATACGAAGTTCGAGTCCGAGGTCTATGTGCTGACGAAGGAGGAGGGCGGCCGGCATACCCCGTTCTTCCCGGGTTACAGGCCGCAGTTCTACTTTAGAACGACGGACGTTACCGGTTCTATTCACGCAATGAAGAGCCGGGACGGCAAGACGGCTGAGATGTGCATGCCCGGCGACAACATAGCCATGGACGTTGAGATCATTTCGCCGATAGCTATGGAAGAAGGGCTTCGCTTCGCTATTCGCGAAGGCGGTCGGACGGTCGGCGCCGGCGTAGTGACCAAGATTATCGAATAATTGTCTCGGTTCGGGTTCGCAGCTGCCCGAGTGCAGCAGGCGAGTTCTCTGGGTAACGCAGTATATCCGGCTTGGACGCCGCGGTGAATAACGTATTATTCTGCGCCGGTCGGCGCGCCAGGGTGGGAACGAATTGTATGGCCAAGAAAAAAAGCAAAAGGGAATATGTCTGGCTTGAATGTAGTCAGTGCAGCCAAAGAAACTATCGGACGGATGTCAGTGTGGCGGAGGGTACGCCGAAGTTCACCCTAAAGAAGTATTGCAAAAAGGAGCGTGCTCATACAGTTCACAAGATACGGCGAAAATAGACCTGCGCCCCTCCTTGCGGTGACAATGAAAACGATAGTTAGGCCAGTAGCTCAATTTGGCAGAGCGTCGGTCTCCAAAACCGAAGGTTGGGGGTTCAATTCCCTCCTGGCCTGTTTTTGCCGAGTTAAATTGTTGGCGAGCTCGAAGAGACGGATTCAATAAGGGACTTTGTGATCATGGGTTTTAATATCTACAAACGAGGCCAAGGCAAATATACAAGGCTGTGCACCGCCTTTGGCGGGGCGTTAATCGCCGGGGGCGGCTGTTGGAGGCTTTACCAGATGCTTGGCGCCTGGCTGACGGCCCTGTCGAGGAATACTGCGATGTGGGTCGAGATCATGGTTCCGGTCGGTTTATTCGTGGTTTTGGCCCTTTTTCTGTTGTGGCTGGTGAACAAACCTTCCGTTGCCGACTTCATGATCGCCGCCGAGGGGGAAATGAAGAAGGTTAGCTGGTCGAGCAGGCAGGAGATCATTGTTTCGACGACCGTTGTGATCGTCGTTGTGATCCTGATGGCCTTGGTGCTGTTCGTTACGGATATGACTTTCAGGACGTTTTTCACGTGGATACTGGAAGGATAGTGGCTGTGCGGTCGAAGAGTGCGTGCGGCACGGATTAAAAGACACGAAATAAGGTACTGATATGCAGTGGTACGTTCTGCGAGTTGCGGCAAACAAAGAGGTTCAGGTCAGAAAATCTCTTACGCAAAAAGTCGAAAAGGAAGGCTTGGCTGACGTTATCGGTCGAATCGAAGTTCCCGTCGAGCAGATCAAGCGCATCCGCGGCAACAAGCAGACCATCCACAAGAGGAAACTCTATCCGGGTTATGTGTTTATGGAGATGGAGCCTACCGAAGACGGTCGCGTTCCGGAAAAGGCCTGGTTCCTAATCAAGGGGACTGCAGGCGTCGGCGATTTTATTGGCACCGAGGGCGTTCCGACTCCCATGAGAGATACTGATGTGGCCAAGATGCTCCTGGAGGCCGAGAAGCCTGAAGAGGCGCCGAGCATCAAGGTCGAGTTCCAAAAGGGCGACCAGATCAAGATTCGTGAAGGGGCGTTCGAGAACTTCGAGGGCGTCGTCGATTCAATCGACTCAGAGCGGGGGATTGTCAGCGTGATTGTGACAATATTCGGCAGAAGCACTCCCCTCGATATTGAGTACTGGCAGATCGAGAAGGTCTGACCGCTATCGGCGAAGAATTCGGCGTCTGATACCCGATGAGGTTCAGTTAACCAGATATTGACAGGCAGTTGAAGGTAAGCAATGGCTAAAGAAGTAATGGTGAAGATTAAGCTGCAGGCGTCGGGCGGCCAGGCGACTCCCGCGCCGCCGATAGGTCCGGCCTTGGGGCAGCACGGTGTAAACATAGGGCAGTTCGTTTCTCAGTTCAACGAGCGAACGAAAGACTTGAACGGAATGACCGTGCCGGTTGTGATAAGCGTTTATTTAGACAAGAGTTTTACGTTTGAGGTCAAGAGCCCGCCGGCGGCGGTTTTAATTAAACAGGCCGCTGACATCGCCAAGGGCAGCGGCATCCCAAACAAAGAGAAGGTCGGAAAGATCACATCCGAACAAGTGCGCAAAATTGCCGAAAAGAAGTTCAAAGACCTCAACGCATACGACCTGGACCAAGCGGAAAAGATTATCAGGGGCACCGCTCGGAGTATGGGCGTGGATGTGATTGATTGACGCGAATTAATTATTGAAAAGAAGTTTAGGCCAGACGTAGAGAGCGAATATGGCGATTAGAAGCAAAAGATACAGGAAAGAGGCCGAGCACCTGTCCAAAGATCCGGTCAGTCTCAGCCAGGCCGTGGACAAAATAAAATCGTTCAAGTCCGTAAAATTCGACCAAAGCGTCGAGTGCGTCGTGCAATTAGGTATCGATCCGAAGCAGGCGGACCAGTTGGTTCGAGGCTCCATATCGTTGCCGCACGGTGTGGGCAAGCACAAGAGAGTGATTGCCTTCTGCGAGGATTCTGATGCTCAATCTGCTCTTGCCGCCGGCGCCATTGAGTCGGGATGTGATGATTTGGTGAAGAAAGTCTCCGACGGGTGGATGGATTTCGACGTTGCTATTGCCTCGCCCAAAGTGATGGGCAAAGTGGGTAAACTCGGGCGAGTGCTCGGCCCGCAGGGGAAGATGCCTTCTCCCAAGAACGGAACGGTGGCCAGCGATATTGCAACGGCGGTAAGCGAATTCGCCGCCGGCAAAGTCGAGTTCAGGAGTGATGCCGGCGGAAACGTGCACGTTGTGGTGGGCAAGCAGAGTTTCGAGCCTCAAAAGCTGCAGGAGAATATCGAGGCATTTATTTCACACATAAAGAAGATTAAGCCATCCACGACGAAAGGCGCTTATATCAAGAAGATCTGTGTCTCGGCGACGATGAGCCCATCCGTTGCCGTGGAATGCTAAGAACTCGGCAATGATCGATAACGTTAGACGAAAGACGAAAAATGAGCAAATACGTAAAGGGGTTATTGCAGGCGGAGCTTGCAAAGAGGGTCCGCGATGAGAACATCCGGGACTTCCTGGTTCTCAGCACGCTTGGTGTTGGAGGGGTTGCCAACAACCTTATGCGAGGCGAGTTGAAGGCCAAGGGCATCAAGCTGATGGTTATCCGCAATTCTCTGTTCAAGAAGGCGCTGGAATCCGAGCAGATGGGGGATGCGGCGCAGTTGTTCGAGGGGTGCTGCACAATCGCGTACGGCGGTGACAGCATAGTGGATGTGGCCAAGGAGATGGCCGGGTGGGCCAAGAAGCTGCCGGTGATCGGCATTAAAGGCGCATTTCTTGATAACTCTGTTATGGGCGCCGAAGAAGCCGCCCGGATATCGAAGATGTTCACGCGTGCCGAGCTGCTCGGCCAGATCGTTATGTTGATGCAGTCTCCCGCGGCGATGGTGGCCTCGGCTCTGGGCGCGCCGGCCGGTATTATCGCCGGGTGCATCAAGACTCTCGCGGAAAAGGATGAAAAACAAGCCGCCTGAATTGCCTTTGGAAACCCGCGGGCGAAGGGGTCCGGGTCGTAAATTATTAGTTGCTTGAGTGGTTGCCCCGGCGACGGGTTAAATGAGACGACGCAGTTTCAGCTACTACCAGGCCTTTAAGAATAGGAGTTGATGTAAAATGGCAGAAGAAAAAGCCGAGGAAACGAAAGAGACGCAACAGGCCGACAAGGCCGAAGAGACAAAAGAAGCCAAGGCTCCGGAGAAGGCCAAGGAAGCGAAAGAAGCCAAAGCGAAAGACGAAAAAGACGCCAAGAAGTGGAGCAGCGAGATCAAGAAGCTTGGCGATAAGATAGTCGGTCTTACACTCATGCAGGCCAAGGAGCTGGGTGATTATCTCAAAGAAGAGTACGGTATTGAGCCGGCCTCCGCCGGCGCCGTAATGGTCGCAGGTCCCGCAGCAGGAGGCCTTGCCGAGCAAGCTGAGGAGAAGAGCAGCTTCAATGTGATTCTCAAAGCGTTCGGCGACAAGAAGATTCAGGTCATTAAAGAGGTAAGGGCGATAACCGGATTGGGATTGAAAGAGGCCAAAGACCTCGTTGACGGCGTGCCAAAGCCGGTCAAGGAGGGTCTCAGCAAAGCGGATGCCGAAGCCGTCGTAAAGCAGCTTGAGGCTGCCGGTGCGGTTGCTGAAATGGTCTAAGCGCCCATAGCGCATAGCGCAAGGCAGGAAAAACATTGAATTTCGTATCTTGTTCGCCCTTGAAGGGAGTACCGGATGATTTCACGAAACGTTCGTAATTTCGGCAAGATCCGCGATGCTGTTGAAGTCCCGGACTTGGTCGCGATACAGAGGAAGGGTTACGAGGACTTTCTGCAAAAGGATGCGGCTCCCACCAGAAGAAAATGCGTGGGGCTTGAAGCTCTATTTCAAGAGATCTTCCCGATAGAGAGTTACGACAAGAGCATGAAGCTGGAGTATCTCTGCTACGAGCTGGAAAGCCCACACTATACGCCCGTTCAGTGCCGACAGCTTCGCTTGACTTACGGCTATCCGCTCAAAATACATTGCAGATTGACGACCAAGAATAGCGCAGATTCGACCGAGCAGGCGATGTACCTCGGCGAGATGCCTATTATGATAGGCGGCGGCGAGTTTATAATTAACGGTGCGGTCAGGGTTATAGTGAACCAGTTGCACAGAAGCCCGGGTGTCGATTTCCTTATCGAGAGCAAAGAGGGCGACAGGGTCCTGCACGGCGGCCGGATCATACCCGAAAGAGGCAGTTGGATCGAAATTGGCGTTACGCACAAAGACGTCCTGGCCGTCAAAATCGATCAGTCCAGCAAGATACCCGCGACGGTCTTCCTGCGTGCCATTGACCCGAACCACGCCTCGACGGGCGCGATAATTCGGCTTTTCTACAAGACCAAGAATGTGCCTTTGGACAAGCTCTCTGCGACGATGTGGGCCGTTGAGCCCATTGTGGACAGCGAAAGCGGCGAGATCATTGTGAAAGGCGGAACTCAGCTCAGCGACAGGGTCTCTATCGTCCAGCAAGCCCTCTCGGCCCCCAAGAGCGCCAAGGGCAAGAAGGCAGTCAAGAAATCGAAGAAGACCCCGGCCGAGATCGAAGTGATCGAGTCGCCGCGCGATACGATGATTCTGACCACCCTTGCGGAGGATGATTGTCAAAGCCATGAGCAGGCCCTGCTGAAGTTCTATATAAGGCTGCGGCCGGGCAATCCGCCGAATGAAGAGAAGGCCAGGGCCTTCTTCGCCGAGAAGTTTTTCGATCGCAATCGTTATCGGCTCGGCAGGGTGGGCAGGTTTAGGCTCAATCGCAAGTTCAATCAGTCGGTGCCCGAAGACGAAATGACGCTTAGGCCCGAAGACTTCTTCAACACCATGAAATACATAGCCGCCCTGCGAAACAACGAGGGCGAAGTGGACGATATCGACCATCTCGGCAACCGACGGCTGCGAACGATTGATGAGCTTGCCGCTGATGAAATCAGGAAAGGGCTGCTGAAGCTTCGCAAAACCGTTCAGGAGC